>JAZRLX010000120.1:0-2462 GCA_045647085.1 Pilosibacter sp. | reverse complement strand
CCGAGTGCCGGACCTACTGGCGGAGCTGGTGTAGCCTTGCCTGCCGGGATCTGTAATTTAATATATCCTGTTACTTTCTTTGCCATAATTAGCAACCTCCTAAATCATGTGGTAATGTCGGGGATTTCCCTCCCACGCGCCAAACTTCCGACCAGGCCGGAAAGGCGCTAACTGTTACATTTTCTTAACTTCAGAAAAGTTCAGTTCAACCGGTGTTTCACGGCCGAACATTTCGACGTTGATTGTAATTGTCTGTTTAGACTCATTTACGTGTTTGATCACGCCAATGGTGTCTTTCCATGCACCGGAGATAACCACGATCGGCTCTCCAACTGCAAAATCAACGACAACTCCGGTTGTCTTGAATCCAAGACTTCTCATTTCGTCTTCGCTTAACGGAACCGGTTTGGATCCCGGTCCTACGAAACCGGTAACGCCTCTTGTGTTACGTACCACGTACCATGTATCGTCATTCATGATCATATGAATCAGAACATAGCCCGGGAACATCTTACGCTCTACCTGTTTCTGAGTACCGTTTTTAAGCTCGATTACCTCTTCAAGCGGGACGGAAACTTCCAGGATCTGGTCCTGAAGTCCTCTATTTTCGATTGTTTTCTCGATGTCAACTTTTACCTTATTCTCATAACCGGAATAAGTGTGTACAACATACCATTGTGCTTCTGACATAATCTTTACCTCATCCTTAACCAATAATGATGTTCAGACCAAACTTAATAACTAAATCGAGGACTGCGATAAGCGCTCCTAACGCAACAGAAACTGCAAGAACTGCACCTGTCTGTTTTGTAAGTGTCGCCTTATCCGGCCAGATGATTTTCTTGAATTCAACTTTTAAGCCTTTGATAAAGCTCTTTTTTGGAGCTTTCTCATTACTTACTGTTTCACCCATAAATTCACGTCCTTCTGCAAACCGGATTATTTTGTTTCTTTGTGCATTGTGTGTGTCTTACAGAATCTGCAGTACTTCTTTGTTTCCATACGATCCGGATGAGTTTTCTTATCCTTTGTCATATTGTAGTTACGCTGCTTGCATTCTGTACATGCCAGTGTAATCCTTGTGCGCACGACTTCCACCTCCGTATAATTTCATTGTTTGTAAGGCGGTCTCTTCTTTTCATGCTTACTATGCTTGCTATCGATTTTAGGCATAAAAAAAAAGACCTATGTTCTTCCATTCGCCCTAGCATTGTAGCATAGATGCAATACTACGTCAAGTGCTTTTTTTCTTGATTTTACAATGTTTTTCATGTTTTTTTCCAGTACAATTTTCCATCGTTTCCTGTGATTTCCACCGCTTTACCAGTTCTTGGGGCTAGCGTCCGCCCGCCATACAAATGACCACAAAATATATGGTTTCCACCCCTGATGCCTTCAAAACACGCGTACAAGCTTCCACCGTGCTTCCCGTGGTATAAATGTCATCCACCAACAAAACTCGTCGGATATCTGCAGGAATCTCTCCCGCCCGAAAGGCTCCGGACAGATTTTTCAACCGCTCTCCAACCGTAAGCTCTTTTTGAGGCAACGTCTTTTTCGTACGTCTTAATAATTCCGGTTTGACAGGAATGCTCAAACGCTCGCCAACGATCTTCGCCAGAACTTCTGCCTGATTAAATCCGCGCTTTCGTCTGCGCGATGGATGGACCGGAACCGGAATGATCGCATCCACATTCATTTTGCGAATCTCCCGCTCAAATCGTACTGCAAGTGCAGCTCCGTAAAAATCCAGGTATTCTCTTTTATTATGATATTTGATCTGTACCATGGAATTTTTTGCCACATCATTGTAATTGAGCAACGCCATTCCATACTCAAAGACATGACGATGCGCCATACAGTCCTCGCAGAACTCCATGGTCTCCTCTTCAATTTCTTTTCCACATTTTTTACAGGTTGGGGATTTCACAAACGAAAGTTCCCGAAAGCAGGCCGGGCAGATCAGCCTGCCCGCCGGCTTCACGATCCCCCCGCACACCGGACAGCGGCGGGGGAAAAGAATATTTAGAATTGCTTCTTTATTGAATTTCTTCATTATTAAAAATCGATCTCCATGATCCGGTCTTTCAGTCCCGAATAACGTTTCTGCTCCACTTCATTATCCACCATAAACTGGAACACTTCCGGAACACCAACCAGACATACGCATTTTTTCGCTCTGGTTACCGCTGTGTAGATCAGATTGCGCGTCATCAGCATACGCGGACCGGAATGTACCGGGATCACAACCGCCGGATACTCACTTCCCTGGGATTTGTGGATGGTGATCGCATAAGCCAGTTCCAGCTCTTCCAGCTGTTTGAAACTGTACTCCACCATCTTTCCTTCATCAAATTCCACCTCGAGCGTTTCCGCAAAATTATTTACATCTCGGATAATACCCGTATCTCCATTGAAGACACCCATTCCGCGCTCCAGAGGAATTCCATACCGGCTTCGGG
>JAZRLX010000119.1:0-6338 GCA_045647085.1 Pilosibacter sp. | reverse complement strand
TTGTCGTCTCGGCTGATGCCAAGGAATGCTTCAATAGATTTCTGCTTAAGGTTTTCGAGTCCGAGATGTTTTTTATAAGGTTTGATCCGCTTGTAAATATCGATGCTTTCCAGATGATCGAATGAATGAGGCAGTTTTAATGTGTGGCAGCGCTTTTCGATGAATGGAATATCGAATGTATCGCCGTTAAAGTGAACAAGTGTCCGATAGTTATTGGCAAATGCAAAAAAGGAGTCAATGACTTCTGTTTCGGCTTCTTTGCTATCGGCAAACCATTGGATGAAACGGGCTGATGTCCTTGTAAAATAGACACAGCCGATCAGATATACTTGATTATAATCTCCGGAAAATCCGGTAGTCTCTATATCAAAAAACAGAAGATCTTCCCGTTTTCCAAGGTTAGATAGCGGATAGGATGCTTCAAATAAAAATTCTTTATCGATGGTGATCATACAAACTCCCAAATGATTAGATTTTATGATAGTATAAGGGGTTTTTAAAAAGAAGTCAATCGAACAGAAAATTTGTTCGATTCTTTTCTGCGATGACTTGCAAAGATTTAGGGGCTATGGTATGATTCTTATGGTGGTCGTTTTGCGACCGGATGAGAGTATGACGGAGGAAGAGTGCGTGATTTCATATGTAAAGGGATCTCTGGAAGAGAGATTTGAAGATTCAGTCGTGGTAGAAACCGGCGGGATCGGATATCGGATTTTTGTACCGACTTCGGTTTTGGAGCATTTGCCAAAAACAGGAGAGACTGTGAAAATCTATACATATTTTAGTGTGCGCGAAGATGCGATGAGCCTGTATGGTTTCTTATCCAGACAGGACTTGGAGATGTTCCGTCAGCTGATCGGTGTCAATGGTGTGGGACCGAAGAGTGCTCTCGGAATTCTTTCAGCGCTGAGTCCGGACGTATTGCGTCTGGCTGTGCTCTCCGGAGATGCGAAAGCGATTTCCAAAGCTCCGGGCGTAGGAAGCAAGACTGCTCAGAGGATTATCCTGGATCTGAAAGACAAAGTAAAGGCAGAGGATATTCTGGATGGTGTTGCAGAACCGGCTTACGGTCACAGCGAGGTTTCTAATGTCGGAGAGATCGGAAAAGAAGCCATCGAGGCTCTGACTGCACTCGGATATTCGGCATCCGAAGCATCGGGCGTAGTTAAGAAAGTTACAATTACAGAATCAATGACAGCCGAAGATGTTTTAAAGGCAGCATTAAAACATTTGGCGTTTTTATAGGTAGGTTCCCATGAGTCGAAAAATTATCACTACGGAAGTGACAGAGGAAGATAAGAAGATAGAAGGTTCTTTGAGACCTCAGCATTTAAATGAATATATCGGCCAGGAAAAGATCAAGTCTACACTGAAGATCTTTATTGATGCTGCAAAGAATCGTGGAGAAGCGTTAGATCACGTGCTCTTTTATGGACCTCCGGGACTGGGAAAGACGACACTTTGTGGGATTATCGCAAATGAAATGGGAGTCAACATGAAGGTGACTTCCGGTCCGGCCATTGAAAAACCGGGCGAGATGGCGGCGATCCTGAACAATCTCCAGGAGGGAGACGTGCTCTTTGTGGACGAGATCCACAGACTGAATCGTCAGGTGGAAGAAGTATTGTATCCGGCGATGGAGGACTTTGCCATCGATATCATGCTTGGCAAAGATTCTTCTGCAAGATCGATCCGTTTGGAGCTTCCGAAGTTTACATTGGTTGGTGCGACAACAAGAGCCGGACTTTTGACTGCTCCGCTCAGAGACCGTTTTGGTGTGGTTCAGAGAATGGATTTCTATTCTCCGGAAGAACTTAGTATTATTGTAAAGCGATCTGCTAAGGTGCTTGGTGTGGAGATCGAGGACAGCGGAGCGTATGAGATCGCGAGACGATCCAGAGGAACCCCTCGTCTTGCAAACCGTTTGCTGAAGCGTGTTCGTGATTTTGCTCAGGTAAAATACGATGGTGTGATCACAAAAGGTGTTGCGGATTTTGCTCTGGATATTCTGGATGTGGATAAACTGGGACTGGACAATAATGACAGAACCATTCTGCTGACCTTGATCCAGAAATTTGGCGGCGGTCCGGTTGGACTGGATACATTGGCAGCAGCTATCGGCGAAGATGCAGGAACATTGGAAGATGTATATGAACCGTATCTTCTGATGAACGGGCTGATCAATCGTACTCCGCGAGGACGTATGGCGACAGAGCTTGCATATCGTCATTTGGGAATTGCAAAGGAATAAACATATTTAATATTTGACATAGATTTTACGAATCAGGAGTTACAGACAATGGATAAAAAGAACTATACAGAAGTACTGATCGATGGAAATATTTATACATTAGGCGGTTCTGAGGAACAGGAGTATCTTCAGAAAGTTGCTGCATATATCAATCAGAAAATCGGTATTTTAAAGGCGCAGCCGGGCTTTACAAGACAGAACAAAGATTATCAGGAAGTGATGATCTATCTGAATCTGGCAGACGATTATTTCAAGACTCTTCAGGAGGCAAAGATGCTCCGTGCCCAGAAAAATGATCTGGAAAAGGAAATCTACAGCCTGAAGCATGAACTGATCGGTGTTCAGATGAAATTGGATGCCCAGATGGAGAAGAACGAGAAATAGTTTTAAGGCTGCCGCATAGTGTTATGCTGCGGCCTTTTGTACCCTTATGATTCTGTGTAAAAAATATTTATTTTGGACACAGAGGTGTGGATAAACAGATGGAGGAAGATATGGGAAAGAGGAATGTGGAGATTCTTGCTCCGGCGGGATCCTTTGAGAGCATGGTGGCAGCAGTCAATGCAGGTGCAGATGCCGTCTATATCGGAGGAAGCCGTTTTGGAGCCAGAGCTTATGCCAACAATCTGGACGAAGAGATGATGATCCGTGCCATTGACTATGTGCATTTGCATGGAGCGAAAATTTATATGACAGTAAATACACTGGTAAAAGAGAAAGAACTTCCGGATCTCTATGATTACTTAAAGCCGTATTATGAAGCGGGACTGGATGCTGTGATCGTCCAGGACCTGGGTGTATTCCGTTATGTACGTGAACATTTTCCAAAGATGGACATACACGTGAGCACGCAGATGACAGTAACCGGAAAATACAGCGCAGCGAAATTAAAAGAAATGGGAGCAGTTCGTGTGGTACCGGCCCGTGAATTGACATTAGGAGAGATTCGAGAGATCTACGACGAGACAGGTCTTGAGATCGAGACATTTGTTCACGGCGCTCTTTGTTATTGTTATTCCGGACAGTGTCTGTTCTCCAGTTTGATCGGAGGAAGAAGCGGAAACCGTGGACGCTGTGCACAGCCGTGCCGTCTTCCGTTTGATGTGGTTCGCGACGGAAGATACATCAATAAGAAAAATGAAAAATATGTACTCAGCCTGAAAGATCTTTGTACACTGGATTTGATCCCGGATATTCTGGAGGCAGGAGTATGTTCTTTGAAAATTGAAGGACGTATGAAGAGTCCGAGATATACAGCCGGTGTTGTGAGTATGTATCGCAAATATGTGGACATGTACTTAAAGAATGGTCGAAACGGATATAAAGTGGATCCGGCAGACAAGCGTATGCTTCTGGATCTGTTTGACCGTGGTGGTCAGTCTGACGGTTTCTATCGCGTGCACAATGGACGTGATATGGTTGTCTTGAAGGAGAAACCTGCGTTCCGTGAAGGAAATCAAGAGTTGTTTGATCGTCTGGATCGTATGTATGTCGATGCAGTTAAGAAAGAGAAGATTCAGGGAACTGCGTATTTTGAGGTAGGAAAGCCGGCAAGATTCACACTTTCTGCACCGCTGACCGGCAGAGCGGCTGAACATGAAACGTACGATAATAAGTCTGCAAGCGCGGCTTCTGTTATCTGTTGGTCAGAGGGTGATATCGTTGAGGAAGCGAAGAATGCTCCGATGGACGAGGCAAGGATCCGCAAGCAGTTAATGAAGACCGGAGATTCTCCGTTTGAGTTTGAAAAACTGGATATTACGATCAAAGGAAATGTTTTCGTACCGGTTCAGGCGTTGAACTCCATGAGACGTGAGGCATTAGAAGGACTTGAAAAAGGATTGCTGCAGGGACATAAGCGTCAGGTGGAAGATCCGGAGGCAGATGGTACAAATCTTAACGCTTTGACAGAACCGTTTATGCACTCAGAATGCCATTCGGCTGATGAGCAAAAGGAGTTTACAGCACTTGTAAACAGCAAGGAGCAGTTCGAAGCGGTATTTAGCCGTATGGCTGAGTGGAAAGAGACAGAAGCAGTTGCCTCTTTTGGTATCTATCTTGCGTCAGAAGAGTTTGATGCAAGTAATTGGAAGACTCTCGTAGATCGCTGTCATGATGCAGGTATTTCTTGTTATCTGATGCTTCCGAGAATTTTCCGTACGCATGCAGAACGCTATTTCCTCAAAAATCTGGAACTGTTAAAAAATGCCGGATTCGATGCATTTGGCGTAGCAGCGATGGAAGAACCTGGATTTATGCAGAAATACGTTCCGGGTACGAAGTTATACTTTGACCATGGCATGTATACATTTAACTCTGTGGCTTCCGGCATGATGAATGAGTACGGAGCAAACAGAAAAACGATCCCGGTAGAGTTAAATGGACGAGAGATCACAGAACGTGGCGGTAACGATGAGATGATTATTTATGGTTATCTGCCGATGATGGTTTCTGCAAACTGTATCCGAAAGACAACAGAAGGCTGTACCGGAAAACCGGAACTCCTATTCTTAAAAGACCGTAAAGGAAAAGAGATGCCGGTACGCAACCAGTGTCGTTTCTGTTACAATACCATTTATAACGAGAGCCCGATGTCGCTTCTTGGCTTATCTGAGGAAGTGGAGCGATTTGCACCTTCCGTTCTTCGCTTGAATTTTACGATCGAAGACAGAGTAGAGACAGAAAAGGTTTTAACTGCATTCTATGCAGAGTACATGGAGGGCAGAAAAGCAGCTCCATTGGCAAATTTCACCCGCGGACATTTTAAACGCGGCGTAGAGTAGGTGATAGATTGACAAATCTGATCGTGGAGATTTCCAGGTATCTGATTATTTTATTGATCGCGATTTACACATATTACAATTTCCGGTTCTTCTCTATGCACAGTGAGGAGGACCGGAACTATGCATGCAATCGGCAGATTGTCTGTATGTTTATGCTGCATTTTCTGGCGAATCTGCTGATCGTGCTGAAAACAAAGTCCGAAGAGCTGATTTTGTTTTATGGCATGCAAGTGTTGTTTTTTGTATGCTATCTGTTTTTCTCAAAACTATTTTATAAGAGAATATCAAGACTGCTGTTAAATAATGTCTGTATGCTCCTTGGTACCGGATTTATTATCCTGACAAGACTAAATCCGGAGCGTGCCATGCGCCAGTTTTTTATCGTAGTCGTGTCTGCCGTTGTAACTTGGATCATTCCTTTCATCATTGACCGGGTATGGCAGCTGGTAAAACTTGCGTGGGTGTACGGCATTTTGGGTGTGGTCATTTTGGCAGTTGTCTGCATCGCGGGAAATACTTCCTTTGGTGCACAGCTAAGTCTGACTGTCGGAGGCATCTCAATTCAGCCGTCAGAGTTCGTGAAGATCAGCTTTGTATTCTTTGTGGCAGCAAGACTTTATCGATCAACGAGGTTTAAAGATGTGGCGATCACGACTGTGATCGCAGCACTCCATGTGATAATCCTGGTATTATCAAGAGATTTGGGAAGTGCATTGATCTTCTTCATTACGTATTTATTTATGTTGTTTGTGTCTACCTCCAATTGGCTGTATTTAGGAGCAGGAGCAATGAGCGGATCTGCGGCTGCTCTTGTGGCGTATAAGCTGTTCTCTCATGTTCGTCGACGTGTGGAGGCATGGAGAGATCCGTGGGCCGACATTGACGATAAAGGATATCAGGTGACACAGGGATTGTTTGCCATGGGAACCGGAGGCTGGTTTGGTCTTGGACTGTATCAGGGTATGCCACAGAAAATCCCGGTGGTAGATAAAGACTTCGTATTTGCTGCTATTTCTGAGGAATTGGGAGCAATTTATGCCCTCTGTTTATTGTTTATCTGTGTAGGATGTTTCTTACAGTTCATGATCATTGCATTGAAAATGCAGGCAATGTTTTACAAGCTGATCGCATTTGGATTAGGGATCATGTACATTACACAGGTGTTTTTAACGATTGGCGGAGTTGTGAAATTTATTCCATCCACGGGCGTGACACTTCCTTTCGTCAGTTGCGGCGGCAGTTCAATTTTGGCTACGTTTATTTTATTTAATATTATCCAGGGTCTCTATATTTTGAAACGGACG
>JAZRLX010000118.1:0-4387 GCA_045647085.1 Pilosibacter sp. | reverse complement strand
CTTGCAAAGAGTGCAGATTATCTCGCAGCATTCTTCATGGATGATTATATCGGCGGTCGTTACTCCTCCACATCCGCAGTAGGCGGCTGTGTATTATCTCTGGCGTTCGGTCCGGAAGTATTTGCTCAGTTCCTTGACGGCGCTGCAGAGGCAGACGCACTTGCTAAGAACAAAAATATCATGGAGAACCCGGCACTCTTAGACGCGATCATCGGCGTTCATGAGCGCAACGTGCTCGGTCACCTTTGCACAGCAGTTCTTCCGTACTCCCAGGCTCTCAGCCGTTTCCCGGCACACTTACAGCAGCTTGACATGGAGTCCAACGGTAAGTCTGTAAACAGATTTGGTGAGCCGGTTGATTACGTAACAGGTCCGGTTATCTTTGGTGAGCCGGGTACAAACGGTCAGCACTCCTTCTACCAGCTCCTTCACCAGGGCACAGACATCATCCCGCTTCAGTTCATCGGCTTCAAGAACAGCCAGTGCGGTATGGATGTTGTGATCGAAGGCAGCACAAGCCAGCAGAAACTCGGCGCAAACGTAGTGGCTCAGATCGTAGCATTCGCTTGCGGCAAAGACGATACAAATGCAAATAAGAAATTCGAGGGCGGTCGTCCGTCCAGCATCATCATCGGTGAGCAGTTAACACCGGCAGCTATGGGTGCACTTCTTGCTCACTTTGAGAACAAAGTTATGTTCCAGGGCTTCGCATGGAACCTGAACAGCTTTGACCAGGAAGGCGTACAGCTCGGTAAAGTTCTTGCAAAACGTGTTCTTGCACACGATACAGATGGTGCTCTGAAAGTATATAGTGAGATGTTAAATATCTAATATATTATATAAGTGCGCCCTGAGAGATCAGGGCGCATTTTGGTCCAAAGGGCGGCATAGAAATAGAGGTGCAGGAAATAGGCACCTTGTTTTAGATCCCAATAATAATATTCACATAGAAAGGGGTAGTACATTATGAAGAGTATTATTGTTAATCCAGCCCACAACTTCCAGGCAGTAGAGAAAGAAAAACCGGTAGCCGGCAATGGAAGAGTTGTGATCAAAACCAAGTATGTGGCAATCTGTGGTTCCGACAATATGATGTGGAGCGCATATCCGGGAATGGTTCTCGGTCATGAGTTCTCGGGTTATATCGAAGATCCGGGTGATTTCCCGTTTAAAAAGGGAACACGAGTATGCGCTGCAGAGTTCAATTCCTGCGGAACATGTGAGTTCTGTAAGGCAGGAAAAGAGCAGCTTTGTGCGCAGATGATGCTTGACAATCCGGGCGTTTCTCTCGATGGTGGATTTGGTGAATATCTGACTGTTCGCGGAGATTATGTATTAGAAATGCCGGATGATGTTCCGCTTGAGTTAGGTGCTATCGTGGAGCCGATCGCAGTTTCTCTCCATGGCGTGAAGTACTGCAATATCAAAGAGGGTGATACCGTTCTCATTTGGGGTAACGGACCGATCGGTATTTATGCAGCTGCATGTGCAAAGATTTTAGGCGCAGGAAAAGTATACATGGTTGGCCGTGGTATGGGACGAGTAAACTTCTGCAACCAGTTTGATTTTATCGATGAGTGCTTCAGCACAAAAGATGAGAACTTTGAAGAGAAGTTAAATGCTGTAAAACCTGCAGAAGGATTTGCTTGTGCGATCGATGCCCTTGGTTTACCGAGTTACGATCAGCTGATCAGCCTGATGAAATCCGGTGCAACGATCTCCATTCTCGGAATGCATGCGCAGCAGACACAGTTCGCTCCGATGCCATTCTACTTGAAAGAGTTATCCATCCGCTCCGGCCTGTACTTCTCATGGCAGGACTACAAAGATGCGTTTAAGATGGTTTGTGAAAATAAGGAAATGTTCTTAAAGACAATCACATCACATATCAAAGCAGACCCGGATGAGATTCAGCAGATGTTTATCAAACTGTTTGAATCCGGCTCCAATGATGAATGTAAAGTTCTTGTGGAGCATGAAGATTAATAATTAGTCTGTAGATAAAACAGTGTCAGGATGAAAGTCCTGGCACTGTTTTAGTAGAACTGCAGTAGAAGGAGTTCGAAATGGTACATGTATATGTAGCGAGCGCTTTTAGCAAAGATAATAAAGGCGGAAATAAAGCAGGAGTAGTATTTGACAGACCGGACCTGACTGCAGAACAAAAGATGCTGATCGCGAAAGAACTAGGCTACTCGGAAACAGCATTCGTATCGCAGTCGGATGTGGCAGATTTTCGTCTGGAATATTTTACACCGACCGAAGAGGTACCTCTTTGCGGGCATGCGACCATTGCCACATTTTCTGTGCTCTGGCATTTGGGAAAACTGGACAAGTCGGAATATACGTTTGAGGCCAAAGCAGGTATCCTGCGGATTCATGTGGAAGAAGACGGGATGATCTTTATGGAGCAGAATCTGCCGGAGTATCTGGATGTTTTGGATTTTGACGAGGTCACATCTTGTTTTGAAACAGAGTGTAAAAAGACATCATTGCCGGTTCAGATTGTCTCTACAGGTCTCCGTGATATCTTGATGCCGGTAGAGTCAGTGGAGACATTGGGAGCCATGGTTCCAGATTTTCGAACCATGGCAGAATTGAGTCGCGAAAAAGATGTGGTTGGAATGCATGCATTTGCACTTGTAGGAACTTCTGATGTAACTGCAATCTGTAGAAATTTTGCTCCGCTTTACGGAATCGATGAAGAATCAGCAACCGGAACATCCAACTGTGCATTGGCTTGTTATCTGTTTAAATATTATGAGAAACGTCCGCAGTATGTGTTCGAGCAGGGCTATAATCTGGGAGATGTGTCTCGGATCGTGGTGAATCTTCAGTATGAGAAGGAGACGATCAAGTCAGTGTTCGTGGGAGGTTATGGGTATCTGGTAAATACTGTAAGCATGTAAATCCCTATTTTGTATAAAGTTCGATATTTATTCAATTATCATTTAAATGGTATGATTTTTATGGTAGAATAAGGATACGTCCGATTGGTGGTATGTATGGACAAAATGTATACTATTTGGAGGAAATGACATGAGCAAAAAGATCTTATTAGTTGGTGAATCCTGGATGAGTTTTACAACACATGTAAAAGGTTTTGACACATTCTACACTTCCGTATATGAGACCGGAAAAGAATGGATCGAAAAAGCGATCAAAGAAGCCGGTTATGAATTCGAGTTTATTCCGAATCATGAAGCGATGGATGGTTTCCCGTTCGACCTGGAATCCTTAAAACAGTATGAATGCATTATCTTATCCGACATTGGTGCAAACACATTATTGCTTCCGACAGAAACCTTTACGAAGAGTATCAAGAAGCCAAACAGATGCAATCTTATCAGAGATTATGTTTTAGAGGGCGGAGCACTTCTCATGGTTGGCGGTTACATGACTTTTGCCGGTATTGACGGCAAAGGAAAATGGCACGATACAGCCGTTCAGGAAGTATTGCCGGTAGAAGTACTTACCATTGATGATCGTCAGGAGCATTGCGAAGGCGTGATCCCGGAAATCGTAAAAGCCGATCATGAAATCATGGAAGGCCTTCCGAAAGAATGGCCAAACGTTCTTGGTTATAATAAAACCATTGCAAAAGAAGATGCTGACGTTGTAGCAACGATCTGTGGCGATCCGTTTATTGCATTTGGTTCCTATGGAAAAGGTAAATCCGGCGTATTCACAACCGACTGCGCGCCGCATTGGGCACCGCCGGAGTTCTGTAATTGGGAATACTACAACAAGTTATTTGCAAATATTTTCGCATATTTGAAGAAGTAATATATCGTGTAAAGAAGATGTGGGCTTGGTAACATTACCAAGCCCGTGTTTTTGTTTAAAAAGAACAAATGTTTGATAGTTGTATGCAGAATCATGAATCTGTGGTATGATAATGAAAGAATAGACGATTGTTTACTATGTACCTTGGAGGTGCTTTATTATGGAAAGTACACAAAACTGTTTTAAACTACACTCTGAATTTGCCCCCACCGGCGACCAGCCGCAGGCAATAGAGGCCCTGGTCAACGGCTTCAAAGAGGGCAATCAATTCCAGACTTTACTTGGTGTTACCGGCTCCGGTAAGACCTTTACCATGGCGAACGTGATCCAGGCGCTCAATAAACCGACGCTGATCATCGCTCACAATAAAACACTGGCGGCGCAGCTTTATTCCGAATTCAAGGAGTTCTTTCCGGAGAATGCAGTGGAGTACTTTGTATCCTAGTCCGGATTTGGGCGATTTTTGGTGTTAAAACGTCCATTTTCGCCATATTTTCCGTATTATTTGGATGAAATAGCATGGTTTGGACGGGGTATAACGGAATGGATTTGTGACCTGGATTCGTGTAATAGAGAAAAGATATAAGTGTATATAGATGAG
>JAZRLX010000117.1:0-4788 GCA_045647085.1 Pilosibacter sp. | reverse complement strand
CGGTGCGAACGTGCTTATGTTCGACGAGCCGACTGACCATCTTGACATGGAGTCCATCACAGCACTCAACAACGGTATGAAGAAATTCCCGGGTGTTATGATCTTCTCCTCCCGTGACCACCAGGTTGTAGAGACAACTGCTAACCGTATCATGGAGATCATCAACGGTCAGTTAGTTGATAAGATCACAACATACGATGAGTACCTTGCCAGCGATGAGATGGCTAGAAAGAGATTCACATATACAGTTTCTGAGCTTCAGGAAAGTGATAACTAAGATATTGCATATTAGAACTGCTTCATATGTCACATTTATGGCATATGGAGCAGTTTTTTTGTATATTTTCATTGCCCAAAGGTCAATAACTTGGTAAAATAGACGCAGATTGATTTTGCAAAAGGCGGAGGTAAGATATGCTTAAAATTGAGCATTTGACAAAGTATTACGGCGAAAAGCTTGCAGTAGATGATTTGTCTCTTCATATTAAAAAAGGTGAGATCTTTGGTTTCATCGGACACAACGGTGCCGGTAAGACTACAACGATCAAGGCAGTATGCGGTATTCACAATTTTGACGAAGGTGCGATTTTCGTCGATGGCATTTCTGTAAAGGAAAATGCACTTGCATGTAAAGCAAAGATCGCATATATTCCGGACAACCCGGAACTTTATGAGTACATGACCGGTTACCAGTATCTGAAGTTTGTGGGTGATATTTTCCAGGTGGAATCAACCATCCGTTGGACGAATATCCAGAAATACGCGGAGATGTTTGGTCTGTGGGATGATCTGGCACAGCCGATTTCTGCCTACTCCCATGGTATGAAACAGAAACTGGCATTGATCGGTGCTCTGATGCATGAGCCGCAGCTGATCATTATGGATGAGCCGTTTGTCGGTCTGGATCCGAAGGCCAGCTACATACTGAAGACTTTGATGCGTGAAGTCTGCAATGAGGGTAAATCCATCTTCTTCTCCACTCACGTTCTGGAAGTTGCAGAAAAGCTTTGTGATAAGGTTGCGATCATTCGTGGCGGTAAACTGGTTCGTTCCGGTACGATGGACGAAGTAAAGGGTGACGCATCTCTGGAAGACGTATTCATGGAACTGGAGGGAAATCATGCTGATCACGCTGTTTAAAAAACAGGTTTCGGAGCTGCTTTCCAACATGCTGGGGGGTAAAACGCTAAAAGAGGGATTTTTCTCCATCCGCATGATGATCTACCTGCTCCTGGGATTTTATCTGTTTATTATCATGTTCCGTGTGTTCTACGGTGTGGCTGTAGGTCTTTGTCAGCCATTAGTAGAGGCCGGAAATGACTGGATGTATTTTGCCCTGATGGGTATTATGGCGACGTTTATTGGTGTATCCGGCAGTTTGTTTACAGCAAACTCTACGATCTACCACGCCAGGGACAATGAATTCCTGCTGTCTTTACCGATCCCGCAGTGGATGATCGTATTTGTTCGTATTGCGATGATCTATCTCGTGAGCGGTATCTTCGAGTTTATGGTTATGTTCCCGGCATTTCTGGTGTACTTGGCGATTGGCAATGCTCCGATCTGGGCGTTATTATTCCAGGCAGTAGCAGTGTTGCTCATGCCTGTCATTGCGGTGACTGTTTCCTGCCTGATCGGCTGGCTGTCCGCAGTGGTTAATTCTAAGATTCATCAGAAAGCGATCCTTAGTGTATTTGCTTCTCTGGCATTCATCGCAGTATTCTATTATGTTTACTGGAACCTTTATAATTATATCAACCTGATCATCGCCAATGCAGATGCGGTTGGCGGCGTGATGAGGATCGCATTATTCCCGTTTTATCAGATGGGACTTGCATCTACAGGTGATCCGATCGCTTTAGTAATCTATGTAGTGCTGATGGGAGCGGTCATGGCTCTGGTAGTAAACCTGGTTTCCTCCAACTTTGTTGAGTTGGCAGCGAAAACACAGATGGTGGCTAGAAGAAAAGTAAAGGCAAGTGATAATAAGTCCGATTCCCCGACGATGGCGCTGTTTAAAAAAGAGTTCCGCCGTTTTACTTCCAGTTCTATTAGTATGATGAGCTGTGCACTTGGTTCTATCATGCTGATCGTTATGGGCGTGACTTGTTTCTTTGCAGGCGAGTGGATCATTACTTCCTTTATGGGTATGTCCGGCGGCCCGGATGACAACTATCCGTTGGTAGCTATGATCGTTGTGCTCATGATGGCGGCAATGAATACGATCACAGCAAGCTCTATTTCCTTAGAAGGTAAGTATATTTGGATGCTGAAAGTGCTTCCGATTTCTCCGTGGCAGATCTTTAAGGCGAAAATCGGTGTGCATATGGCGATCACTGCCGTTCCGGCGGTATTCTGTGTGGTATCTTTCGCTGTTTCCGGTGGAACAGATCCGGTGACAATGCTGTATATGATCGCTGCAACGATTGAATTTGTACTGTACTGTGCGGTTGTCGGACTTCTTTGCAACCTGAGATTCCCGAACCTCAGCTGGACCAATGAAGCGCAGGCCGTAAAGCAGAACATGAGTGTTATCGTAGCGACGTTCGCACCGTGGGTGATGCTGATCATTCTTGCGATCGTTTGTGCGATGATGCGTCTGATGGGCGATCCGGTAACCAAGTGTCTGACTTCAGCAATGACGCTGACAGCAGCGTTACTTTTCTTGTTGATCGGAAAATTAATGAAACGTGGCGCAGAGCAGTTTATGGAACTGTAATAGAAGAAAAAAGCACCTCAATTTTGAGGTGCTTTTTTGATGGAATTATTCATGATTTGTGAAAATGTCTACGATCGCTTCCATACCGTCGCCTTTAAATGCGGAGCATACAAACACTTTCGCATTCGGATTCAGGCTGTGAACGTCTGCAGTAAAACGATCCACATCGAAGTTTGTGAACGGAAGAAGGTCAATCTTGTTGATCACAACATAGTCGGCTGTCTGGAACAGTTTCGGATATTTTAACGGTTTGTCATTGCCTTCTGTTACGCTGGTCACAGCGATTCTGTGATGCTCGCCGAGAGAGAAGGATGCAGTACAAACTAAGTTTCCGATGTTGTCCACGATGAGAGTTTCAACACCGTCGAGATTTAACTCATTGATTCCGCATTCTACCATGTCTGCTTCCAGATGGCAGGCACCTTCTGTGTTGAGCTGGATGGTGCGGATTCCGATCTCATCCATTCTCTTCGCATCGAAATCTGTGAACAGATCGCCTTCGATGACAGCGATCTTGCTCTTATCTACTTTCGCATGAGCGAGAGCATTCTCTAAGAGAGTTGTCTTTCCGGATCCCGGGGAACCGAGAAGGTTGAACATGCGGATACCACGTGTAGTCAGAGCGCTCTGGTTTCTTGCAGCGATCTCATCGTTTTTGCTTAATACATTTTTGTTTACAGTAATTGTTTTCATATCTATTCTCCACGAAATGTCTTTACATACATCTGAGACGTTCCGGTCAGAGTGTCGTCCGGTTCCAGACGGATCACAGCTTCTTCCATAATGGTCTCTTTTTTCATGACATCAAAATAGAAGTTCAGCTGGCCTTCGTGAAGGCAGGAATAGGGACCGACAGAAATCACGATCTCAAAAATTTTTTGAATGTCATTTTCAATTGCCGCTTCAGACACAATGTCCATGATCTCACGGCATACAGCTCCTTCATGCATAATGTTGCCTCCGGATTACAGTTTTTTCGGATTCTTTGTCTTAACAAAGACATCACGCTCGTCTTTTACCATCTCACGAACGTCAAATTTACACTGGTTTACACACTGGCCGCAGCCGATACATTTCTCATAATTGAAAACAAGTTTCTTTGCTTTCTGATCATAATATGTAGCTTCAGTCGGACAATACTTTCCACAGATGTTACAGCCAACACACTTGCTTTCGTTGATCATCTTTGGGCTGTAGAAGGAGCGAGTGTAGATCTTACTGAGAGAACCTGTTTTCCAGCGGCTGTAAAGGAGACAGCAGTCTGTACAGCAGTTGCAGATAACCATTTCATCTTTATCTGCATTGTTTGCATAGTGGAATGTAGTGTGGATACAGCCTTTTTCCTCGAAGGAAGCTAACATATCGATAGCCTCTTCTTTTGTAATGCGGCGTGCACTACCGTTTTCTACCATCTGTGTGCTGATCGCACCGAAGGACATACATGTTTCGAGCGGAAGTCCGTTTTCACACGGATCCATATCATTGATGTTTTTGTACTGACGGCAGAAGCAGTTCATGATAGCCAGCTCGTCGCCATATTTTTCGATCAGCTTGTAAACTTCGCCGGCCGGGAGTGTCTGCTGTTCGGAGGTAAGCGGCTTGTTCAGAGCAACCTCTTTTAAATTGCCTTCGCTCACATATACAGAAGTACGCGGCGGAATACCCTGCTTTCCAAGATTCGCAGTTTTGTGGTCATTTAAGAAACGCATCGGAAGAACATTCATTGTTCTTAATACGCCCCAGAATTCAACGAATTTATTGATAACAGCTGCGCGCTTTTCTGTCAGCGGACCGCCTGTCGCAAATTCGATCCAGCCCGGGAAGATCGGAGATAACTCGTATAAGTGACGTTCCTCTTCGCTGTGCGGATGAACAAACGCCATGACAAGAATCTCTTTCCAGAATGCTTCCCAGTCTTCTTTTGTACCGCCGTACATCTTATGGTAACCATTTCTTAACTGACCGACTGTGTGCGGTTTGGTGCCCATCGCGATCAGGTAATCCAGTGTCTTTTCATCCATAGCGAGATCAAACATTTCAAGAATCGGTTTTTTCGCCGGAATGTTTGC
>JAZRLX010000116.1:0-2517 GCA_045647085.1 Pilosibacter sp. | reverse complement strand
ACTGCATTTGCATATGAGGGCTGGATCATTGCGACTTCCATCAACTCTGAGATTCGTGATTCCAAGAAAAATCTCCCGAGAGCATTAGTGATCGGTGGTTTTGTTATCATTGCAGTTTACATTTTCTATTATATTGGTGTTGCAGGCGGTGCAACAAACCAGGATCTGATCGACAAAGGTGCGACAATCGCATTTACTAATATTTTCGGCAGTGTATTAGGAAACATTCTGAACCTGTTTATTGCGATTTCCTGTCTTGGAACAGCCAATGGTCTGATGATGGGATGCAGCCGTTGCATGTATTCCATTGCAAACCGTGGTGAAGGTCCGGATCCGGAGATGTTTGGTCAGATTGATAAGAGAACTAATATGCCGGGTAACTCTGCAGTATTTGCTCTGCTCGTGACATCCGCATGGTTCCTGTATTTCTATCTGTCCAATCTGGCAGGTACATGGAGCGGTCCGTTTGTATTTGACCCGACAGAGCTTCCGATCATTTCTGTTTATCTGATGTACATTCCGATCTTTGTACAGTGGATGCGTAAGGAGACCGGAGAGGGTACTCTGCGTCGATACATTTTCCCGATCATGGCGATCGCAGGAAGTGCATTTATGGTCCTTGCTTCGATCATCAGCCATCGAATCGGATGTCTGTGGTATGCGATCGTATTTGCAGTGATCATGGTGATCGGTGCGAAGTTTGAGAAATCAAAATAGAAAGAGAACATGGATGAAAAGATTTAAGAGGAACAATAGGAGAGCAAGAAGCACGGGCCGTTTGGCTGCGGTGCTTCTTGCATCCGTGCTTTTAACCGCCTGTGGAGGCGTGACGGAGGAGATGCTTGCAACACGTGAGTCTGCGATCGCTATGATGGAACAGGGCGATTATGAGGACGCTGTGGCAGCATTCAACAGTCTGGTAGAAGAAGCTACAAAAGTCACGGAGTTTGAACTTGATGTTTTAAAATACCGCGCAGAGGCGGAGTTCTTATTGGAGGACTATGCAGCGGCGGTACATACATATCGAACATTGATAGAGGTTGACAAAGCGCTTCCGGAGTATTATTATTTTGCTGCGATCGCTATGGCGAGAGATGGGCAGATGGAAGAGGCGCTTTCCTTGCTGTCCGGCGGTAAGGAATTGGACAAAAAGCTTGAAGCAGCAGGATTTTTTGAGGCGACCATGGCGCTGGCAGAAGGGTATGAAGCCGGCGGACAGATGGATGCTGCAAAGTCTGTTTATCAGGAGCTGATCGATGGTGGTCATGGCAGCACAAAGATTTACAATCGTCTGATGCTCATGGCCATGGACGACGGAGATTATGAAGAAGCACTTAAGATGGCATCGAAAGGTCTGATCTTGACGGATGGTCTTGCAAAACAAGAACTGAAGTTCAATGAAGCAGTGTGCTATGAGTTTTTAGGTGATTTTGCGAAGGCGCTGGAACTGTTCAAGGCGTATGCCGCAGAATATGGAACCAATGAGCAAGTGGCGCATGAGATCGCGTTTCTTGAGACAAGATAGAGACAAAGTATATTAGTGAATAGTAAGGAAATAAAATTCTATGGCAGAGATGATTGAGTTAAAAGAGCAGGAAGAGCGTGTCATTCTGGTGGCGGTTAGCACGGATGATAACGATGATACGGTCAATTCCGTACAGGAGCTTTCTGAATTAGTATCCACAGCAGGAGCTGTGACCGTGGGCACGGTGATCCAGAACCGTGAAAATATCCATCCGGGCACTTATGTGGGTAAAGGTAAGATCGAAGAGATCAGAGAGATGGCGTGGGAGCGTGAAGCGACCGGTATTGTGTGTGATGATGAACTGTCTCCGGCACAGCTTCGCAATCTGGAAGATGCACTGCAGATGAAGGTTATGGATCGTACCATGGTCATTCTGGACATTTTTGCGTCCAGGGCACGTACCAGAGAAGGTAAGATCCAGGTTGAGCTTGCACAGTTAAGATACCGTGCAGCACGTTTGATCGGTCTTCGTAATTCCCTGTCCCGTCTGGGCGGCGGTATCGGTACCAGAGGTCCGGGCGAGAAAAAGCTTGAGATCGACCGACGACTGATCCACGACCGTATCAGTGTTCTGAAGGCAGAGCTGGAGGACGTGAAGCGTCATCGTGAGGTGCAGAGAAAACAGCGTGAGGGCAGCGGTACACTGACTCTTGCGATCGTAGGTTATACAAATGCAGGTAAGTCTACATTATTAAACAAACTGACACAGGCTGGAATCCTGGCTGAGGATAAACTGTTTGCCACACTGGATCCGACAACACGTGCGCTGACCCTTCCGGGAGGCGAGAAGGTACTTCTTACAGATACCGTTGGATTTATCCGCAAGCTTCCGCATCATTTGATCGATGCGTTCAAGAGTACACTGGAAGAGGCTAAATACAGCGATGTGATCCTTCATGTAGTGGATTGTTCCAACCCACAGATGGACATGCAGATGCACGTTGTATATGAAACTCTGCGCCAGCTGGAAGTGCAGGGCAAGGACATCGTGA
>JAZRLX010000115.1:0-28227 GCA_045647085.1 Pilosibacter sp. | reverse complement strand
TGTGAGCGATAGAGGACTTACCCTGGGATGTCCACTGCCATGTGTGAGCCGGTGTACCAGCAACTTCTGTCAGACCCTTGAACTGAACAGTCGGGCAAACGTAACTTACGTCACCAACGTCTGTGGAACCTGCCATGCAGCCTTCAACATCTGCTAACGGCATAATGAAATCATAGAGAGCAGCATCTGCGTACGGAGCCATAACTGCTTCAGCATTTGCTTTGTGGCTCTTCTCATAGTTCTTTAACTGACCCTGGATATCCAGTTTCTTGTTGCCGAATGTAGCGTGGTATTCAGCAGCGAGCTTCTGCTCTTCCTCTGTGAAACCTTCTCTTTCAACTTCAAGAGCGTTCTTGTACATCACTTCCTGCATTGTTGTATTATCAACCAGGTTGGAACATGCTTTGATGAATTCCATTTCCATTCTTGTACCAGTCATAAGAGCAGCGCCTCTTGCGATATCATTGATACGCTCGTAGATCTCTTTTACCTGATCGTTCTTTGGAGCACGGATTAAGTAAAGAACTTCTGCGTACGGCTGAACAACGTTCGGGGAGAAACCGCCTGTGTTAGTGATCGCATAGTGAACTCTAGCTTCCTGAATGATGTGCTCTCTTAAGTACTGAACACCTGTGTTCATAAGCTCAACTGCATCAAGTGCGGAACGACCTTTTTCCGGAGAAGCTGCAGCATGAGAGGAGATACCGTAGAAACGGTAAGATACCTGGTAGTTTGCGAGGGAGCTTCCTACCCAAACTTCATTTACATCCATCGGATGCCATGTGATAGCGAAATCAACGTCATCAAATACACCGTCTCTTGCCATGAATGCTTTACCGGAGCCGCCTTCTTCACCCGGGCAGCCGAAGAATACAACTGTACCTTCTTTACCATTTTTCTCAAGATACTCTTTCATAGCAATTGCAGCGCCGATCGCACCTGCACCGAGAAGGTTGTGACCACAGCCGTGACCGTTTGCACCTTCTACTAACGGTTTTTTCTCTACGCAGCCTGCTACCTGGCTGATACCGGAGAGAGCATCGTACTCACCGAGGAAACCGATCACCGGTTTACCGGAACCGAATGTACCTGTGAATGCTGTCGGGATGTTTGCTACGTTCTGTTTTACTTCGAAGCCTTCTTTTGCGAGAAGATCGCAGAGGATTTCTGTGGATTTGAACTCAAGGAAAGCTGTTTCCGGGTTATCCCATACCTGGTCACTTGCGTTGCAGATCGCTTCGCGTTCTCTGTCGATCGCCATAAGGGCTTCTTTTTTTGTGATTGCCATAATACATTACCTCTTCTTTTTATATGATTTGTTATAAAGTTCATAAAACAACGAGTGTTTAACAATTAAATTCTAGCACACATTAGTAAAATATGTCAATATCGCCTTAAAAAGCCGTTTTAGAATTGTGAAAAATATATAAAAAGATAAATGTGATTTGGACTTATTAAGGACATAAATAGATTTATTAAGTCTAAAATAGATGCAAAGTCTTTATAAAGTCTCTTATTCTTTACTCCGGCGATTACTTGTGATATTCTATTGGTAGGATTCGAATGAGAAATGAGAGGGAAGAGAGTATTCGATGAAAAAACGAGTTGGAATTTTTACGGCAAGTGAATCGTTGAAAAATTTATTGCTGGTACAGGAGCAGATGAGTCAATACTGTGAGATTTCGTATCATCCGTATTCATCTATGACAGAATTAACCGAATTATATCTGGAACATGCGAAAAAGTTTGATGGTATTTTATTTAGTGGACGTCTGCCGTATGATCATGTGAAACGAAATCTGACATGCATGGATATTCCTCATCATTATCTGGAAATGCAGGATCGAGATGTCTATCTGTTGACTGCCCGTTTATTAGCGCAAAATCCACATCTGGATTTTAGCCGGATTTATTTTGATACAGCCAGTCTGGAATCGGAAGACCGTCGTTTGGTCAAATATATCCGTGAGGTTTTTCCTAAAGAGCGTATGCCGGAGCTTCGGATCATGTTTGATTATTCCACTTACAGAAATGATTTCGATTCTTTTTATGACAGATTGATGGACGGATACCGGGAAAAATGGAACAGCGGAGAACTGGAATTTGCAGTGACCCGAGTTACAAACCTGGCGAAATGGATGGAAAAAGAGCGAATTCCTCACATCCTGTTTCAGCCATGTCCGGCTACCATGATGGAAGGTTTTTGGAATCTGCTGCATGATATCGAGATTGCACAGATGGAAAAAGCGCTGACTGCGTGCTGTGTGATCCGGATCAAGAAAGAACAGCCGACAGAGCGTGATTATTCGATTTTAAAAGAGCGGCTGGAGCAGTTCAATTCGGAGCAGAACATGGTGTTCGTATTGCGACGAAACAATGATTCTTATGAGGCGGTGACCTCCCGGGCTACGGTTCAGAAACTGACTTCAGACAATACAACCTGCCTTTTGACCTCCTACTTATATGAAGTTCTTCCGTTTTCTACTCATATCGGATGGGGAATCGGTTACGATATCGTGACAGCTCATAAACATGCACTTTTGGCATTGCGGGAATCCATCGTAGACCCGCATCAGTATACCTATATGGTAAATGAAGAAGAGAAGATGATCGGTCCGCTTTGCGGAGACCGAACGATCAGCTACCAAATCAAGCCGGATGCCAACACACTTCGGATTGCCAATGAACTTGGAATTGCAGCAATCAATCTGGAAAAAATCATTTCCCTTCAGAAAAATCGCCAAATGAGAGAGTTTTCAGCAAGTGATCTGGTATTCTATCTGGATATCACCCCCAGAAGTGCCACCAGAATCCTCAAAAAGCTGGTGGAGCATGGGGCCGCAGTTCAGGTAAATCGCCTAAACCTCAATGGAAGAGGGCGACCGGCTGCAATCTATGAGATTAATCTTGAGCAAATTGAACTATAAAGCAAAAATGAGGATGCCCATATGGACATCCTCATTTATATTTAATCTTTCAATTATTTCATGATCTTTCTGAAGAGAGCGATGAAATCTTCGATGGAAGCATCTTTCGGGTTACCCGGTGCACATGCATCGTTGAATGCGGACTCAGCGAGGAACGGAAGATCCTCTTCTTTCAGTGCTTCGAGAACTGTCGGGATACCTACGTCGATGGAAAGCTGCTGAACTGCATTGATCGCTGCTTTTCTGTACTCTTCAACGGACATCTCGTCAACACCCTTAACGCCCATAACTCTTGCGATCTCGCGATATTTCTCACCTGTGCATTCCTGGTTGAATTCCATAACGATCGGAAGCATCATAGCACATGCAACACCGTGCGGTGTGTCATATACTGCACCGAGTGTGTGTGCCATGGAGTGTGCGATACCAAGACCTACGTTGGAGAAGCCCATACCTGCGATGTACTGACCGAGAGCCATATCCTCACGACCCTTCGGTGTATTAGCAACTGCATCACGGAGAGATCTTCCGATGATCTCGATCGCTTTGAGATGGAACATATCTGTCATTTCCCAAGCACCCTTAGTTGTGTAACCTTCGATTGCGTGTGTTAATGCGTCCATACCTGTGGAAGCTGTTAAGCCCTTCGGCATAGAAGCCATCATCTCCGGATCAACAACTGCGATGATCGGCATATCGTGCGGATCAACACATACGAATTTACGTTTTCTTTCAACGTCTGTGATAACGTAGTTGATTGTAACTTCTGCAGCTGTACCGGCTGTTGTCGGAACTGCGATGATCGGTACGCACGGTTTTGTTGTCGGAGCTACGCCCTCAAGGCTTCTAACATCCTCAAACTCCGGGTTAGCGATGATGATACCGATTGCTTTTGCTGTATCCATAGAGGAACCGCCGCCGATCGCGATGATGTAGTCAGCACCGGAAGCTTTGAAAGCTTCAACACCAGTCTGAACGTTTTCGATTGTCGGGTTCGGTTTGATATTGGAGTAGATCTCATAAGCTAAGCCGGCTTCTTCTAAAAGAGCAGTAACTTTTGTAGATACGTTGAATTTGATAAGATCCGGATCGGAGCATACGAATGCTTTCTGGAATCCGTGCGCCTTTGCTTCGTTTACGATCTCAGCGATAGCGCCTGCACCGTGGTAAGATGTCTGGTTTAACATAATTCTGTTTGCCATTATATAATTCCTCCCTGAATAAAAAATATATTTGATGTAACTGCATATCCCATCAGTCACATGAGTACGTAACACCTTTACTATTATAACATGACAGAGTGAATATTGGAAGAAGAAATGAGGAAACTGTATAGAGATTTGTGTAATGTTAAATGGATATTTAGTTGAGTCAACTTGGTGATAAAGAGTCCCAAGTTGATAGGAATTCCTTACAGTAACTGGCGATAATAAGTAAATTGTTGTGTTTTAGATTAGTAAAGAATAATAAAAGTTATATCAGATAGAAAATCCCGTACATATCTCAAATAATAGGTTGAACGACTGCGCATCACGAGTTTTGCGCCCTTACAGAGGTTGCAACGCTCTTATCGCGACTGGAGTAAGGGCGAATAAAACGATGTGAAGCAAAGGTAGTCAACCGTAATTTGAGATAGTACGGGATTTTCTATTGATAATGCTTTATTATTTTTACTAATTTAATATCCATTTACTGCGCCTTGATCTCTTTCCAAAGTGCGCTGTAAGCATCGTCCGCATCGGTTCCGAGATACTGATAAACCTCGCAGTTTTCCAGTACATCTTCATCCGGGAAGACGGATTTGTTGTTCTGTGTTTCTTCGTCTAACATCTCAAATGCGCCTGCGTTCGGAGTCGCGTATGTGATGTATTCGAAGTTCTTCAATGCGATTTCCGGTCGGCAGAGGAAATCAATCCATTTCTCTGCATTTTCCTTATTCTGTGCATTGTACGGGATCACCCAGGCATCGATCCAGACGTTGGAACCTTCCTCTGGGATCACATATTTCAGTTCATAGTCCAGATTGAGAAGCTCCGCCTCTTCCTGGAGATACAGCAGTTCACCGGAGTAGATGACACCAACAGCAGCTTCGCCATTGAGCATCTTATCACGAACCTGGTCTACAACATATGCCTGAACGAGAGGCTTCTGCTCTAAGAGCAGGTTCTTCGCTTCTTCCAGTTCAGCTGCATCTGTGGAATTCAGGGAATGGCCGTTCATCTTTAACGCAACCATCAGGGCATCACGGACACTATCCTGCATCAGGATCTCACCTTCATAGCGCGGATCCCAAAGGTCGGACCAGTGAGTCGGTGCCTCAATTCCCAATTCCTCGAGACGCTGTTCATTATAGATGATACCAACGGTTCCCCAAGTGTAAGGAACAGAGTATTTGTTCTGTGGGTCGAAGCTCTGAGATTTCTTCAAATATGTCTCATCGATATACTGAAGGTTAGGAATATTGTCCATGTTCAGTTCTTGAACCAGGTCATTTTCCACCATCTTCTGGATCATGTAGTCGGATGGACAAACAACGTCGTACATAACGGCGCCGGCCTCGATGATCGGATACATCTCTTCGTTAGTCTCAAACATATCGTAAGTGACCTTGATACCGGTCTCTTCTTCGAATTGTGTGATCACTTCTTCATCAATGTATTCGCCCCAGTTATAAACATAGAGTTCATCGGAGTGGCTGTTGTCAAAATGCATATATGTGGTGTAGCTGATAACGCTGATAATGATGAAAGAAGTTGCAACGAGAGCCGCTTTGTAAAGTTTCGGTCCCCAGTTGTTGGAGGTCTTTCCCGCAGCAGCGTCTGCAGCTGCTTTTGCTTCGATCTGAGCTTTGCTCGGAGCAAAGTTTGTAATAAGAAGCAGTGCAAGTACAGTCACGAAGATCACAGTGGACAGTGCGTACATGGACGGTTTGATACCACGGCGTACTTCACTGTAGATCAGAGTAGACAGTGTGTTGATACCTGCGCCTTTTGTGAAGTGGGTGATAATGAAATCATCCAGGGACATGGTGAAAGCCATCAGGAAACCGGAGAGTACGCCCGGCATAATATCCGGAAATACGACTTTGAAGAAGGCTTCGATCGGTCCTGCACCCAGGTCCATTGCAGCTTCATATGTGTATTTGCTTGTCTGCTTCAGCTTTGGCAGCACACTGGTCATAACGTACGGAACGTTAAAGGTAATGTGCGCGAAGAGGATCGTCTTGAATCCCAGAGAAACACCGAAGGCAACGAACATCAGCATCAAAGAGATACCGGTTACGATGTCAGAGTTTAACATCGGGATATTGTTGATCCCCATAAAGATGGTTCTCGGAGCCTTTTTCATACTGCTGATACCGATGGCAGCCGCTGTGCCGAGGATCGTAGCGATCAGGGCGGACAGGAATGCGATCATCAGTGTATTGTAAAGGGCCTCCATGATAACAGGACTCTCGAACATCTCTTTGTACCACTGGGTCGTAAAACCGCCCCACTGGGATCTGGACTTCGAGCTGTTAAAGGACAGGACCATCATGACTACGATCGGTGCATAAAGGAAGATCAGCACCAGCACCAGGTAAAAATCCTGGAAAAACCGTTTTAATTTGTCGTAAGTTCTTTTCATTTAGAATGCTGTCCCCTCCCCATCACTATCGTATTTGGCGATCAGGGTCATACTGATCAGGATAAAGATCATCAGCACGATGGACAGGCCGGCGCCCAGGTTCCAGTTGCTTCCTTTTGTAAACTCCTGCTCAATAACGTTACCGATAAGAAGGATCTTACCGCCGCCAAGGAGGTTGGAAATTACGAAAGTTGTGAGGGCCGGTACGAATACCATAGTAATGCCGCTGATAATACCCGGGACACTGAGCGGCAGCATGATCTTCGAGAATACCTGGAAGGAATCTGCGCCCAGATCTCTGGCAGCATTGATCACATTGTTGTCAATCTTTGCCAGTACATTATAAATTGGCAGGATCATGAACGGAAGGTAGTTGTAAACCATACCTAACACGATCGCAGCCGGAGTGTTGATAATATTTAAGTTCGGCAGGTGAAGGAGATCGAGAATGGAGTTAATAACGCCATTCTTCTCTAACAGTGTCTGCCAGGCCATGGTTCTCAGAAGGAAGTTCATCCACATCGGAAGAATGAAAATGAAAACCACAAAGCTTCCGGTACCGATGTTGCGGGTACGCAGGATCATAGCCAGCGGATACGCGATCAGGAGGCAGATGATCGTACTGACGATGGAGTAGGCGAGGGAAAGCAGGAGTGCTTTCATATGGTCCTCCGCCATGATCGCCATGACATTCGCAAAGGTAAAGGTACCGCTGCGGTCTGTGAGACCGTAATAAAATACCATCAGCAGCGGGATCACAGTGAATCCCACCATCCATATAATATAAGGAAATGCTAAAACCTGTTTTGTGCTTTTATTCATTGACTCCCACGGCCTCCTCGTCCTCAGATGCCGGTTTGTTCATGATCTGGATATCGAAAGGATCCACATGAATACCGACTTTCTTGCCGACTGGGAACATATCCGTACTGTGGACGAGCCATTCAAAGCCGTCCGGGGTCGTGACTTCCATTTCATAATGTACACCCTTGAAGATCAGGTGTGTGACAACGCCTTCCAGAGTTCCTTTTTCCGGTTCCACAAGGTCGATGTCTTCCGGACGAATAACTACGTCAACCGGTTTGTTTTTTCCGAAACCTTTATCGACGCAGGCAAACTTTGCGCCGAAGATCTCAACCAGCTCATCACGGAGCATAATACCCGGAACGATATTACTTTCGCCGATGAAGTCTGCAACGAAAGCATTCTCCGGTTCGTTGTAGATCTGTTCCGGAGTACCCATCTGCTGGATATAGCCCTTGTTCATAACGACGATGGTATCAGACATCGTGAGGGCTTCCTCCTGGTCGTGGGTAACATATACGAAGGTAATTCCTAATTCATTTTTCAGACGGATCAGCTCATACTGCATGTCCTGTCTGAGTTTAAGATCCAGAGCACCGAGCGGCTCGTCGAGAAGAAGGAGCTTCGGCTCGTTTACAATGGCTCTGGCGATGGCGATACGCTGCTGCTGACCGCCGCTGAGCAGTTCGACACTGCGGTTCTCATATCCATCAAGATTTACCAGTTTCAGTGCGTATTTGATTTTATCATTAATGTAATCTTTTGACTTTCCCTTAATCTTGAGGCCGAAAGCGATGTTTTCAGCGATCGTCATATGCGTAAACAGGGCATACTTCTGGAACACAGTATTGAGCTGTCGCTTATTGGGCGGCATGCGCGTTATGTCCTCTCCATTGAAGATGACTTTTCCCTGATCCGGCATGGTAAAACCGCCGAGGATTCTGAGAGTCGTAGACTTTCCGCAGCCGCTCGGGCCCAGAAGAGTCACAAAAGAGTTTTCTTTTACGGAAAGATTTAAGTCATCTAAAATAAGCTCTCCGTCAAAACTCTTAGAAATATGAACCAAATCAATCAATGGCTGACTCATGGCTTTGTCCTCCTTGTAACAGAATTCCTTGTCGCTTTACCACTGTAATCAGAAAAAG
Organism: Pilosibacter sp.; assembly: GCA_045647085.1. Taxonomy (GTDB): domain Bacteria; phylum Bacillota; class Clostridia; order Lachnospirales; family Lachnospiraceae; genus Pilosibacter. The sequence continues at coordinate 19,724 of JAZRLX010000115.1, read as the reverse complement.
GCAAAAAACGACAAATACTATCTTCTATTTAATCATGGTTTGCCTGCAATGTAAATAGATTTTTCAGATATTTTGTTAGAAAATTTCTGTTAACAAACATCAGAAATTATGGTAAAATGAAAGCCAAAATGTACGCAAAAATAGGGAGGAAATGACCTATGACAGGAAAGTATATGGCTTATGTGGGTTCTTATTCGTACACCGGAAAAGCAAAGGGCATTACGGTTTATGATGTGGACGTGGAAAAGGGACAGTTCATTTATCGCTGCGAAGTGGAAGTGGACAACTCCTCCTATCTTAAGGCATCCAATAGTGGAAAAGTATTATATTCGATCGCGGATGAAGGCGTTGTGGCGTTCCAGATCCTTCAGAACGGAAGCCTGAACCGCTTGAATAGTGTCAATATCAAAGGTATGCGCGGCTGCCATATTTCGATCAGCCCGGACGACAGTTATCTGTTTATTTCCGGATACCACGATGGAAAGATCACGGTCGTAAAGTTAAACGAGGACGGTTCTGTGGGCGCGATCACAGACGGTGTATTCCATAAAGGTCTCGGAAGTGTTGCAGAAAGAAACTTCCGACCGCATGTGAGCTGCAGCCACCTGACTCCGGATGGAAAGTTTTTAATGGTGGCAGATGTGGGCATCGACCAGATCAAGATTTATCGTTTTGATCCTCATGATGGTAAGATCTCTCACGTGGATACCGTTCGAAGCGAACTGGAATCCGGACCGAAGAGTTTTCATTTCAGCAAGGATGGAAAGTTCTTTTATGTTGTCCATGAACTGAAAAATGTGATCGACGTGTATTCTTATCAGTCAGAAGACAGAGTCCCGGTGATCGAGAAAGTGCAGACGATCGCAACGACCGGAGACGATCCGGATCCGTTAACTGCAGCGTGTGCGATGCGTTTTGAGCCGAATGAGGATTATCTGTTCTGCAGCAATGCAGGTGACAATACGGTCTCTATGTATGAGAGAGATACAGAGACAGGTTTTCTGGAACTGAAATTCTGTCTTCCGATCAGCGGCAACTATCCGAAGGATATTGCACTGTTCCCGGACAGCGTTCATCTGGCTTCTCTCAATCATGTCAGCGGAAGTATTTCCTTCTTCCGCGTGGACTATGAAAAAAGTTTACTCGTGATGAGCGGACGTACGATCCGTGTAAATGAGCCGAATTGTTGTGAGATTGTGAAACTGTAGGAGACAAAGTATGGCAGCAGGATCAACCATTGGAACCATTTTTAAGATAACCACATGGGGGGAATCCCACGGAAAAGCGATCGGTGTGGTTGTAGACGGATGTCCGGCCGGCCTTGAACTTTGCGAGGCAGACATTCAGACGCTTCTGGACCGGAGAAAACCGGGACAGAGCAAGTTTACAACCCAGCGAAGCGAAGGCGATGAGGTGGAGATTCTTTCCGGAGTATTTGAGGGGAAAACCACAGGAACTCCGATTTCCATGATCGTTTGGAATCAAGACCAGCGTTCCAGAGACTATTCGCAGATTGCAGACTGTTATCGTCCGGGACATGCAGATTATACCTTCGATGAGAAGTTTGGCTTCCGTGATTACCGAGGCGGCGGACGTTCTTCCGCACGTGAGACGATTGGACGCGTGGCAGCGGGAGCGATCGCAGAGAAATTTTTAGCGAGCCTCGGCATTCAATTAACCGCATACACAAAATCCATTGGTCCGGTAGAGATTGACGAGTTCAAGATAGACCTGGCAGAAATCGCGAACAATAAGCTTTGTATGCCGGATCGTGAAGCGGCGGAGAAAGCAGCAGCATATTTGGAAGTGAAGATAGCGGAGTGTGATTCTGTCGGCGGTGTTGTGGAGTGTATGATTTCCGGAGTTCCGACAGGACTCGGAGAACCGGTTTTTGAAAAGTTAGACGCCAATCTGGCGAAAGCAATGCTGTCCATCGGAGCCGTAAAAGGATTCGAGATGGGAGACGGCTTTGCAGCTGCACGTGCCTGCGGTTCGGTCAATAATGACGCGTTTTACATGAGTGACGACGGACGTGTTACGAAGGAAACGAACCATTCCGGTGGTGTGCTGGGAGGGATCAGTGACGGAAGTGATCTGGTATTCCGGGTTGCGTTCAAACCGACACCGTCCATCGCAAAGATGCAGAAGACGGTTGATAGATTTGGTGAAGATATGGACCTTGAGATCAAGGGAAGACATGATCCGGTGGTGGTGCCACGGGCTGTCGTGGTAGTGGAAGCGATGGCTGCGGTAACACTGATGGATGCGCTTTTAGTATCGATGACGTCCCGTATGGATCTCATCTGCAACTTTTTCCGAGAAGCAAAGGGAATAGAGTAGCATTCGACAGAAATTTAAGGTATAATCAAAGTTAGAAGTGTTCAAAATACTTTTTCGGAGGGAAAATCATGAAGATTGTTATTGGTAATGACCATGCAGCAGTAGAATTAAAATTTATCATCAAAGAGCATTTAGAGGCAAAAGGCCATGAAGTGATCAACGTAGGTGCAAACACAACAGAGAGCGTAGACTATCCGGCGATCGGTGAGCAGACAGGTCGTATGATCGTTGCAGGCGAGGCTGATTGCGGTGTACTGATCTGCGGTACAGGTGTTGGTATTTCCATCGCAGCAAACAAGGTAAAAGGCGTTCGTGCGTGCGTATGCAGCGAGCCGTACACAGCAAAACTTTCCAAGATGCACAACAACTCCAACATCATCGCATTCGGTGCCCGTGTAGTTGGCAGCGAGATGGCGAAGATGATCGTTGATACTTGGTTAGAGACAGAGTACGAAGGCGGAAGACACCAGAGACGTGTAGATCTTCTGGATGCAATTGAAGGCTAATCAGGGAGAACAGAATGGCAGCAAAGATCAAAAAAGAAGTGAAAGCAACCGTTTCCACGGATGCAGATATTCTCTCTAAGTATACATTAGCAATTCCGGCCATGGGAATCATCGTTATGGCAACGATGGGAACATACGCGTCCTCTCCGCTTGTGGCGGCAAATAGAAAAGCCCTGATGATTTTTGTGGCAATAGCGCTCCTTGGTGTGGTTTATGCATTTGGAACTTATATCTGGAGATTAAAGGCTGATGCAAAGGGTATTTCCGAGCATCATCTTTTAAAAGGCGACAGAACCGTTTACTATGACAATATTAAACGTGTGGAGATTCACAAGATCGCAGGAACATTCCTTTACTATTCTCTGATCCTGAAAAATGACAAGGCATTTGTCCGAGTGTATCCGGTCATGACAAACAGTATAGAGATTTTGGAACGTTTGAGAAAACTTGGAATTAAGATTGTTGAAATGTAAATAAAAAAGCGCTGATCAGATTATCGGTCTGATATCAGCGCTTTTTGTTTTATGAATTTGCATTTACGAAGATATTGTAAATAGCCTGGATCGCCTGTTCGAAATCGCTGTTATGAACACCAATGATGATGTTTAACTCGCTGGAACCCTGGTCGATCATGCGGATGTTGATCTTTGCCTCATAGAGAGCGGAGAAGATCTTTGCAGCAGTACCACGGTTGGATTTCATGCCACGGCCCACAACTGCGATGAGTCCCAGATCACTTTCGATGTCCAGATAATCCGGATGAACGGCACGGTGGATGCCTGCGAGAACTGCCTGCTCATTTTCTTCAAACTCATCCTGGTGTACCAGAACAGACATAGTATCAATACCGGATGGCATATGCTCGAACGGGATGTTGTACTTTTCCAGAACTTCCAGAACTTTGCGGCCGAAACCGACTTCAGTGTTCATCAGAGCTTTGTCGATGATGATGGAACAGAAGCCTTTTTTACCTGCGATGCCTGTGATAGTGTACGGGGTCTTTCTGCTTGTATTTTCAACGATCAAAGTTCCCGGATCTTCCGGTGCGTTTGTGTTTTTAATGTTGATCGGGATACCTTCTTTTCTTACCGGGAAGATGGCTTCTTCATGCAGAACACCGGCGCCCATATAAGAAAGCTCACGGAGCTCACGGTATGTGATCGTTCCGATCTGAGCAGGATTATCGACAATTCTCGGATCAGCAACAAGGAAACCGGAAACATCAGTCCAGTTCTCGTACATGTCTGCTAAAAGTGCTCTTGCAACAAGAGAACCTGTCACGTCAGAACCGCCGCGGGAGAAGGTAACGATCGTACCATCCGGCTTTGCTCCGTAGAATCCCGGGATCACGGCCTGCTTCATGGAATCAAGATGAGCCTTCAGCTCTTCGTTGGTCTTTTCGGCGAGGAAATTTCCATTTTCATCAAAGCAGATCACATCGGCTGCATCTACAAACGGGAAACCAAGATAATGGGACATAATGATACCGTTTAAGTATTCGCCACGGGATGCAGCATAGCTGCGTCCTGCCTTCGCGATGAAGTTTTCTTCGATCTTTTTGAACTCAAAATCCAGATTCAGATCAAGGTCAAGTCCGTCGATGATATCGTTGAAACGGCTCTGGATCTGTTCCAGGATCTTTTTATAGCTATGGCCTGTGGATGCGGCCTCGTAGCACTGATAAAGAAGGTCAGTAACTTTGGTGTCATTGGAATCGCGCTTGCCAGGTGCGGAAGGTACGACAAAACATCTGGTCTTGTCGGCGGTAATGATCGCCTTTACCTTTTTAAACTGTTTTGCGCTGGCCAAAGAACTGCCGCCAAATTTTACTACTTTTCTCATAACTTAAGTCTCCTAATTTATTTAATGATCTTCGGTGTCGGGAAGTACTCAACCAGAACTTTTGCGATCATCTTATCTTTTGAAATGTACGGATTTTTCCAGTAGCGGGCGTCCGCAGAATAGTTACGGTTGTCACCCATCATAAAATAACAGTCTTCCGGAACTTCGAAGTGGTATGTCTCATCCGGATCCATCTCTTCAGCAAGATACGGTTCTTCTAAAGGAGTCTCGGAACCATTCAAGTACACTTTTCCGTCTACAATATCAATGGTATCACCTTCTACACCGATGATACGTTTCACATAGTAGATCGTTTCCGTGTCTCTGCCGACTTCTGTTCCACATCTCGGGCAAGTTTCTCTCTCTTCTCCCTCGAACATCGTTCTGCAGTCTTTGTGTCCCCATCCCCATACGAAGATCGCTACATCACCGCGCTCCGGCTCTGAAAATTTGTAGTGGAGTCTGGAACCGATGACACGGCTGCCTGCCATAATGGTGTTTTCCATGGAGCCGGTCGGAACTTCACTGTTAGCGATGATAAATGTGGTCAAGACAAATGCGATCGCTGCAGCCGATGCCAGAACCTGGATCCAGCTGATCAGCTCCTCTTTCCATGTGGTCTTTTTTTCAGGCTGTTTTTCAGTCTCAAGGACCTCTTTCGTATTAATATCTTTATTTTCCATATTCTTTCTGTAAACCTCATTTGACGTAAATAATAGTAAGCAATATAATGAGTTTATGATAATTTAGCAAGTTACGCAAGAGCTTTTCGAAAAAGGTAAGAAAAAAGTTTGCTTTGAGGATAAGGGAATGGAAAATAAAAGAAAAAAGGATTGTAAAATACAAATTGTGATAACAATATTGCTTCTGGTGATGGGAGGCGGGCTCCTTTGGGCAGCCAGAGCAGTTGCCGGATTTGCAGAATGGTACAGCCGAACCATTTATCCTGTTTTGGTCACCATGATCAGCCGTTTTTGGGGTATTTTTCCATTTTCAATCGTGGAATTTTTGCTCTACGGTGGAATTGTACTGCTCCTGTTCTGGTTGATCCGTGATTTTCGCAGACCGCTCGTATTGGTCAGAAACTATGCGACAACAGCATCGCTGCTATTATTTCTATATGCAGCATGTTGTGGAGTTAATTACTACAGAGTTCCGTTTTCTTCCTATTATATAGCGCAAATGGCAAAGGGAGAGATGACCTTGGAACTGAACCTGAAGGAGATGTGCCTTTGGCTGACGGAGGAGGTCAATAGAGCGCGTATGGAATTAGATCAGGCGGAAGGGAACTATGAGAATGCACAGAGAAAAGGTGTTGCGGCCATGAAGCGTCTGGCAGAGCAGTATCCCTCTCTTGGCGGATATTATCCACAGCCGAAACCGGTGGCGATTTCGTGGATTTTGTCGGTACAGCAGTGCAGTGGCGTGTATTCACCGTTCACCATTGAGGCAAACTATAATGATGACATGACCGCGTACAATATTCCGCACACCATCTGCCACGAATTATCTCATTTGCGAGGATTTATGCGCGAAGACGAGGCAAACTTTATTGGATATCTGGCATGTTTGGGATCTGAAGATGCAGACTATCGATATAGTGGATATCTGCTCGGCTGGATTTATGCGGGAAATGCGCTGGCAAAGAGGGACTACGCTGCTTATAATCAGTTCTATGCGATGTTAGACGAATCGATCATTGCGGATTTAGAAAAGAATTCTGAATTCTGGAATCGTTATGAAGGCGAAGTGGCAGAAGTACAGGAAAAAGTAAACGATGCATACTTGAAGGCCAATGGACAAGTTCATGGAGTGCAGTCCTATGGCCGTGTTGTTGATCTGATGCTGATTGATTTTGCTTGTCACAGAAAAGGGAAGATGGTAGAATAGTTCCGATTGGGAACTGAAACAATTCTGATTATTGGGGGTAACAGAATATGGATAAGGTTTTGCGTGAACTGATCGATCTGGAGCAGATTAAAAAGCTGGAGCGTTCAGAGTGTCAGAATCCGGAAAAGATTCTGGGAGCTCATCCGGAAAAAGTTGGTATGATGTATACTGCATATCTCCCGGATGCGAAACAGGTTTCTGTTCGAATTGATGGTACGTTGTATCCGATGCAGCGTGTCGATGCGGATGGTTTTTTTGCCATGGTTTTGATGGACCAGAAGCGAATGGTTCCGTATCAGTTTTTAGCAGAATACATCAACGGAGACAAGGAAGAAATCGAGGATCCGTATTCATACCGGTTTGGCTCGCAGTTCACAGAAGAAGATCTGAGAAAATTTGAAGCAGGTACATTTTATAAATCCTACGAAAAGATGGGAGCGCATCCGATGTCCGTAGATGGAATCGAAGGTGTTCAGTTTTCTGTGTGGGCACCCAATGCCATGCGTGTGAGTGTGGTAGGCGATTTCAACTATTGGAACGGTAAGCGTCATCAGATGAAGAAACTGGCGAAGTCCGGCATTTATGAGCTGTTTATTCCGGGATTAAAGCCGGGTGTTAAATATAAATTTGAGGTAAAAACTTCGAATGCAGAATTACTGTTAAAGAGTGATCCGTACGCACGTTATTCGGAATTGCGTCCTGCAACTGCCTCTGTGGTTTGTGATAAAAGACAGTACGAGTGGAATGACAAGGAATGGATGGACAAGCGGGCCGAGCATCTTGGAAAAGAAAAGCCCATGTCTGTTTATGAGGTCCATCTGGGTTCCTGGATGCAGAAACCACAGCAATTGGATGCAGAAGGAAAGATGGTCAGCGGAAGTCAGTTTTACACCTACAAAGAACTGGCAGAGGCACTTACTTCTTATGTAAAAGAGCTTGGTTTTACTCACGTGGAACTGATGCCGGTCATGGAACATCCGCTGGATGCGTCTTGGGGCTATCAGATAACCGGATATTATGCGCCGACCAGCCGCTATGGTACTCCGGATGATTTCAAGTCACTTATAGACCATTTACACCAAAATGGGATTGGAGTGATCCTGGATTGGAATCCCTCTCATTTTCCGAAAGATGCCCATGGTTTGGCAAGATTTGACGGAACTTGTCTTTATGAACATTTGGATCCACGTCAAGGCGAAATTCCGGAGATGGGAACCCTGGTTTACAATTACGGACGACCGCAAGTATCGAACTTCCTGATTTCCAATGCTCTTTATTGGGCGAAGGAGTTTCACGCAGACGGAATCCGCGCAGTGTCGGTAGATTCTATGCTTTATCTGGATTATGGAAAGCATTCCGGACAGTGGATCGCCAATATGTACGGCGGTCATGAAAACCTGGATGCAGTAGAGTTTATCAAGCATTTGAATTCGATCTTTCACAGAGAAGCACAAGGAGTGGTCATGATCGCAGAAGAGTCGACAGCATGGCCGAGGCTTACAGGCGACTTGAAAGAGGAAGGTCTGGGATTCGATTACAAGTGGAATTCCGGCTGGCAGCATGATTTCCTTCGTTATATGCAGTGTTCTCCGCAAGACAGAAGCATGCATTATGGAGATCTGACTCTCGGTATGCTGTATGCATACAGTGAAGATTATGTGCAGGGATTTTCTCATGCAGAAGTTGTACATGGAAAAGGTTCCATGTTAGCCAAAATGCCGGGAGATTCCGCGAGCCAAAGATTTGCGAATCTAAGGGCAGTCTATGGATACCTGTTGGGACATCCGGGCAAAAAGCATCTGTTTATGGGACAGGAATTTGCTCAGATGAGCGAATGGAATGAGACCAGAGAACTGGAGTGGAACCTGATCAAGCAAAATGGACACGCAGGAATGCAGGCATTTACGAAGGCCCTTAACAAGCTGTATGTAACGCAGCCTGCACTTTATGAGCGAGATTATGAGCCGGAAGGTTTTGAGTGGATCAACTGTACTTCTGACAAAGACAATATCATTGTTTTTAGCCGCAGTTCGGAAAAACAGGAGGAAACACTGGTGTTCGTATGCAATTTTGGACTGGTGTCACAGGAGAAATTCTCCTTTGGCGTACCGTTTGCCGGAACATACAAAGAAATCCTCAACAGCAATGCACCGGAGTTTGGCGGAAATGGTCAGGTCAATGCGCTAGCGCAAGAATCTTGTCCGATCGAGAAAGATAATCGAGAAAACTCGATCACGATCCATCTGGCCCCATTGAGTGTCTGTGTATTTGCAGGAACTCCTACGGAAAAAAGTGTGAATGCAGAAATTGTTTCAGCTAAATTTGAATCCCCGATTCACCCGATTCAGACAGCGAAATCAGCTGGCGAGGCTATCGCAAAAAGAGGGGCTGAGAAATTAGACATGCTATCGGAAAAAGTCGGGAAGTTTATTAGGAAGAAATAGAAAAATGGAGGAAAACAAATATGTTCGAAAAAGTTTTTGAGCAGGCGATCAGCTGGGTGTTTGATACAGGAGTAAATCTTCTGGTAGCGTTACTCATTTTACTGATTGGCTTAAAATTAATTAAAAAAGTTCGTATGGTTCTTGACCGTACAATGGAAAAGGCGGGAGTTGAAACAACTCTCAGAAGATTCCTCAATGCACTGGTATATGCATTGTTGATCGGTATTTTGGTCTTTATTATAGCAGGTGAGATCGGAATTGAAGTAACTTCCTTAGTTGCTCTTGTCGGTTCCGTTGGTTTAGCCCTGTCTCTTGCAATGGAAAAATCTCTTGCAAACTTCGCCGGTGGTGTAATGGTTCTTCTGTTAAAACCGTTCAAAGCAGGTGATTTTATCTCCACTCCGGACGGAGCAGGTGTTGTTGAATCCATCGGTCTTGTGTATACAACATTAGTGACTGCTGATAATCAGAAGATCAGTATTCCGAACAGCAACATGACAACAAACGTAGTTACAAATGTGACAGGTGTTGAAAAACGTAAAGTTGTATTAAGTGTCGGCATCGGTTACGCTGCAGACCTCAAAAAAGCGAAAGCAGTTGCAGAACGTGTATTAGAGAACAATGAATATATCATCAATGAAGATGGTCTTCAGGTAGTGGTTGCAGAGCTTGGCGAAAGCAGTGTAAACTTAAGCATTCGCGGCTGGGCAAAAACAGAGAACTACTGGAACGCTTACTTCTCTTTATTAGAGGAGATCAAACTTACATTTGACGAAGAGGGCATCGAGATCCCGTTCAATTACATGAACGTAAACGTGATCAACAATCAGTAATCATCAGTTTCCGGACATTTCGGAAATTGTATGGTTTTTGTAAGGTCTTGCGAAGGTTTCCTGTGGTAAAATGAAGCCACGAAACCGGAGATAAAGGAGACATAAAAATGTACATAAAGAAAATAAAAAAGTTTATATTCGGTGTGGCGGCAGGCTTGCTTGCCATGGCAGGAACGATGGCATCCTCGTTTCCGGCTTTTGCGGAAGAGGATATAAAAGCGGTTTATTGGATCTATGATAATGGGATTGGATGGTCCGCAGAGACAAAAGATAATCAGTATGTGCAGTCTCCTGTAGATTCTTATGCCACAGCAATCTGGGCCAGCCTGGAAAATCAGCCTCTTGGAATGACCGGAACCATCGAATACCAAGTAAATCTAAGTGGATTTGGCTGGATGCGTTGGTGCGAACATGCAACGGAGGCCGGAAGTTCAGCCGGTAACCGACCGCTGGAAGCAGTGAAGATGCGTCTAACCGGGCAGGTTGGAGAGCAGTACGATGTTTATTATTCCGTTCTTCAGAATGGAGCATGGACAGAGTTGGCTATGAATGGTGAAAAAGCCGGCATAGAAGGTCAGGGACTTCGTGTCGATGGCCTGAGAGTTGCAGTTCGCAGGAAGGGAGCCGGAGCTCCTGAGAATCCATCTGCATTTCTAAGTAATGTAGATCCGACGAAACCGATGGTAGCCTTAACTTATGATGACGGTCCGTCTGCTGTGACGGCCAGAATCCTTGACAGCCTGGAAGCCAACGGAGCGAGAGCAACTTTTTATATGGTTGGCAATCGTATGGGAAATTATCAGAGTACCATTCAGAGAATGCAGGCGTTGGGATGCGAACTGGGAAGCCATACGTGGAATCATACATACTTGACCAGACTTTCTGCTGAAGGCATTCATGGAAATCTGAATCAGCTGGATTCTGCATTACAGACGATCGCAGGTGTTCGAAGCGTGACGATGCGTCCGCCTGGTGGTTTTATCAACGGTTCTATACAGTCAGCGCTGGCATCTTACGGACAGCCGGCGATCATGTGGTCTATCGATACCCTGGACTGGAAGACAAGAAATGCTCAGTCTACCATCAATACGGTACTGAGCAAGGTACGCGACGGTGATATTATCCTGATGCATGACCTCTATGGCGCAACAGCAGATGCGTCGGCAGTCCTTATCCCGGAGCTGATCAATCGTGGCTATCAGCTGGTAACGATCAGTGAGCTGGCGGCTTGCAGAGGCGGTATGCAGCCTGGACAGGTGTATCATTCATTTAGACCGTAAAATGGATATTTAGTTGAGTCAACTTGGTAATAAAGAGTCCCAGGTTGACAGGAATTTTCAAGCGGACACGCTTTCGCTCAGAGAATTTACGTAGCGGTACTAAGGCGCCAAAGCGCCAAGTACCGACGTAATTCTATGGTCCTTCTTGAAAACACCTGTCAGCCTGGGACTTTTTCATAGCCAAGTTGTCTTAACTAAATACAATAATCGCACAACGCTAAGGTAACTAACATTTATAGGTATTTGTGAGGATTCTTGATGAATGTGTGTTTAGATTAGTGCAGAATAATAAAAGCTATATCTGATAGAAAATCCCGTACTATCTCAAATGATAGGCTGGTCGACTGAGCTTCACGAGTTTTGCGCCCTTACAGAGGTCGCAACGCACTTATCGCGACTGGCGTAAGGGCGAATAAAACGAAGTGAAGCAAGGGTAGTCAGCCGTATTTTGAAATAGTACGGGATTTTCTACAGATTGCTCTTTATTATTTTTACTAACCTAAATCTCCACTTTCTTGCACAAAAAAGGAGCATCCCGATCGAGATGCTCCTTTTCCTGTCTGGATCAACAATCTTTTGGAAATAATTGTTATAACACTATTTGAGGAAGTTTCTTGTGTACTGTACGATCACGGCAGCGCCTGTCTCGATACAGCTGTCATCAAATGTGTTTCTGGAATTGTGAATGCCGTGTCTGGTATTCGGATCTGCATCATTTCCGGAACCGAGTCGGAACTGTGCGCCCGGTGCAAATTTTGGGAACAGGTAAGAGAAGTCCTCAGAACCAAGAGACGGATTCTTTACAGTAATAATGTGATCAGCACCGATCGTCTCTGCAGCAGCTGCAGCAAGGCCATCGATCACTTCATCACTGTTTACCAGCGGTGGCATACCTTTCTCCCAAGTTACCTCGCCATGACCTCTCATCGCTTCGCAGCAGGATTTGACGATACGGTCGATCGCATCCTGCATCTTCACACGACTGTCGAAGTCAAGGCTTCGTAATGTACCGCACATTTCCACGTAATCAGGAATGATGTTCGGAGCCTTGCCTGCATGGATAGCGCCAACAGTCATAACGGCCGGATATATCGGATGGTTCTCACGGGAAACGACTGTCTGTAACTGTGTCAGAACGTAGGCGCTGATCGCGATCGGATCGATACAGTTTTCCGGATGAGCACCATGGCCGCCTTTTCCGCTTACTTTAATATAGAAGATATCACAGGAAGCATTTGCCGGTCCTTTCTTTAATCCAATGGATCCTGCCGGATATTCCGGAGAGACATGGAGACCGATAAAGGTATCCGGTTTTGCCACTTCATAGAATTTCTTCTCAATAAACTGTTTTGCTCCGGAACCTTTTTCTTCGGCCGGCTGGAACATAAACAGAACATTTCCGTTTAATTCGTCTTTGATCTGTGCAAGTGCTTTTGCGGAAGATAAAAGAACGGCTGTATGAATATCGTGTCCGCAAGAATGACACACATTTTCAACTGTGGAGCGATACGGGATATCAGCGAGCTCCGCCATCGGGAGAGCATCGATATCTTCACGGATCGCAACCGTCTTGCCCGGCTTACCGCCACGGAGAAGACCTAACACACCTGTGTTCATACCGATATCGACAACTTCGATACCGTACTCGGTCAGCTTTTCTTTGATCAGTTCGGTAGTCTTGTACTCTTCATTGCTCAGCTCCGGATTCTGATGGAGGTGTCTGCGGATCGCGATCATTTCCTCTGCATGCTGCTGAACCAGTTTCATAGTTTCCATAAGTCAGTACTCCTTTCACTCGAAAAAACAAACCACAAAGAGTGGAAGAGTTTTTGGATATTCGCGAATTTGTGAAAAGTTTCGAATTCGCCATGGACAATACTTTAACACATGCTGTAGCGAAAAGCAACCACGTTACAAGATTAAAGTTTGAATTTAAAAATGTGATAAACAGGAAAATCAAAGTTGTGCGAAAAGTATTGCATTTTCCGACAAAAAAAATTATAATTAACTATTATTATGACCCAAAATCTATTCTGAGAAGGGTGAATCCTATGGAAGAGAATAAATTAAAAAAAGTTGAGCGAGTTCTTGATACTCCGGCTGATTTCACCAGCCCGGAAGATCTTTATGAAGAGCTGATCAAAAAAATTAAATTATACCATCCGTCCGATGATCTGCACTTGGTAGAGCGTGCATATCACATTGCTCGTGATGCTCATAAAGACCAGAAAAGAAAGTCGGGTGAGCCGTATATCATTCACCCTCTTTGTGTAGCGATCATTCTGGCAGAGCTTGAGTTAGATAAGGAGTCCATCATCGCCGGTATTCTCCATGATGTGGTGGAAGATACAGTTATGACAGAAGAAGAACTTGCTGAGATCTTCGGTAAGGAAGTTGCCCTTCTGGTTGACGGCGTTACTAAGTTGACCCAGTTGAACTGGTCTGCGGATAAAGTGGAGATGCAGGCGGAGAACCTGCGTAAGATGTTCCTTGCCATGGCGAAGGATATCCGCGTTATCTTAATTAAGCTTTCTGACCGTCTTCACAACATGCGTACTATGCAGTATATGAAGCCGGAAAAACAGAAAGATAAATCCAGAGAGACCATCGAGATCTATGCTCCGTTGGCGGACCGTCTCGGTATTTCCAAGATCAAGATCGAACTGGATGACCTTGCACTTCGCTACTTAGAGCCTGAAGTGTTTAAGGATCTGGAAGAAAAAGTTGCCCTGACCAGCGAAGCGCGTCAGGATTATATCAATGATATTATTCACGTGATCAAACAGCATATGACCAAATCCGATATCGAGTGTGAGGTCAATGGCCGCGTGAAGCATTTCTTTAGCATTTATAAGAAGATGGTCAAGCAGAATAAAACGCTGGACCAGATTTATGATATTTTCGCAGTCCGCATCATCGTGGACAGCGTGAAAGACTGTTATGCGGCTCTTGGTCTGATCCATGAGATGTACACTCCGATCCCGGGCCGTTTCAAGGATTATATCGCGATGCCGAAGCCGAACATGTATCAGTCTCTTCATACTACATTGATCGGCAAGAACGGTCAGCCGTTTGAAATCCAGATTCGTACTTATGACATGCATCGTACTGCGGAGTTTGGTATCGCAGCCCACTGGAAGTACAAAGAGAGCGGAAGTGGCGAAGCGGCTGCAGGTGCAGAGGCGAAGAAACTCAGCTGGTTAAGAGAGATCTTAGAGTGGCAGCAGGACAACAGTGACAACAAAGAATTCATGGGTATGGTCAAGAATGACTTGGATATGTTTGGCGAGAGCGTTTATTGCTTCACACCAAGTGGTGATGTAAAGGCTCTGACGAGCGGTTCCACACCGATCGACTTCGCCTACGCGATCCACTCTGCTGTCGGCAACAAGATGGTAGGTGCCCGTGTAAACGGAAAACTTGTCAATATCGACTATGTGCTCCAGAATGGTGACCGTGTCGAGATCATGACTTCCCAGAACTCCAAGGGTCCGAGCCGTGACTGGCTGAAGATCGTTAAAAGCAGTCAGGCGAAGAACAAGATCAATGCATGGTTCAAGCAGGAGTATAAGGCTGAAAATATCCAGCGCGGTAAGGAAATGCTGGATCGCTATTGCAAAGCGAAAAGTATTGATTTTAGTGAGATCAATAAACCGGAGTATGTAGAAAAAGTACTGAAGCGATTTGCATACCAGGAATGGGATGCGCTGCTTGCTTCCATCGGACATGGTGCGATCAAAGAGGGTCAGGTCATCAACAAGATGCTTGAGGCTCATGAGAAGAAGATGCAGCGTGAGATGACAGATGCGACACTTCTTGAGGTTTTAAACGATCCAAACCGTTCAGCACAGACTTCGACAAATGCAAAGTCCCAGAGCGGTATCGTTGTAAAGGGTATCCACGATCTGGCAGTTCGTTTCTCCAGATGCTGCAGTCCGGTTCCGGGCGACGAGATCGTTGGTTACGTAACAAGAGGACGTGGCATCACGATCCACCGTACCGACTGTGTCAATGTGATGAACCTTCCGGAGATCGAGAGAAGCCGTTTGATCGATGCGGAGTGGCAGGAAGATATTGCGGAGCAGAAAGAGGCAGCATATTCTGCAGAACTCTCTGTTTTTGCAAACAACCGTACCGGCGTTCTGATGGATGTGACCAGAGTCTTTACAGAGCGTCAGATCGATATTAAGAGTGTCAATGCCCGCATCAATAAACAGGGTGACAGAACGACGATCGTGGTAAGTTTTGATACCCATGGCGTCAGTGAATTGAACTACTTGATGTCGAAGCTTCGTCAGGTAGAAGGTGTTCTGAATATTGAAAGAACGACAGGTTAATAAATGTTAAATGAGACAGTGAGCCTGCCTGCCAAGTAAGGTCGGGCAGGCTCTGTTTATACCGGACCGGAGAGTCCGGGAAAGGAAATGCGATGAGCAAGATGCGAGTGAAACAGTTGGTTGTAGGTATGGTCGAGACCAACTGCTACATTATCTATAATGAAGAAACCAAAGCGGCTGTAATCGTCGATCCGGGTGACAATCCGAAGGAGATCAGCAAAAAATGTGCAGAATTCGGTGTAAAACCGGAGGCAGTTTTACTGACACACGGTCACTTTGATCACATGATGGCAGCGGAGGCGCTGAGAGAAGAGTGGGGATTGAACATCTACTCTTCCGTAAAAGAAGTGGAAGTATTAAAAGACGGAACAAAAAATCTGATGACCAAATGGTTCAGAAAACCGTATTCTCTGACTCCGGACGTGACTCTTGTGAACGACGAAGAGTTTGAACTGATCGGTTTTAACTGGAAGATGCTTCTGACACCGGGACATACATGCGGTTCCTGCTGTTACTATATTGCAGACGAAGAAGTATTATTCTCCGGAGACACTCTGTTCCAGATGTCTTATGGACGAATTGATTTTCCGACCGGAAGCGGTCACGATATGCTGGCCTCCATCAAGAAACTTCTGACCACACTTCCGGAAGATACGATGGTATATCCGGGCCACATGGGACCGACGACCATCGGACACGAAAAGAAGCATAACCCGCTTGCGAGGTATTAAACGATGATTGGAATTTTACTGAATGATAATTCATATGAGCAGGACATCCGTGAACTGTTGATGGCATTTTATCCGGGTGAGACCTTTGCTCATGAAAAACAGGACGATGTAACATTTTATATAGAAGGAAATTACTCTGATGAGACCTTTACATTGAAGATGATCGACAATGGAGAAGTTCAGGCAGAGACCACATTCCCGTTGGATTATAAGAATCGTCTTGCGGCAAAAACAACGATTAAGAAAGAACTTTATAATCTTTGTTCTGAACACACAGGCAAGGTACTTCCGTGGGGAACTTTGACCGGTATCCGTCCGACGAAGATTGCCCTGACCAGACTGGACGAAGGATGGAAGGAAGAAGATATCAAAGATTTCATGCGTGAGACTTACCTTACCAGTGAAGAAAAGATCAACATGAGTGTGGAGATCGCATCCCGCGAAAAAGAGCTGTTATCCCATGTGGATTATGAGAATGGATACAGTCTTTACGTGGGCATTCCGTTCTGTCCGACTACTTGTGCATATTGTTCCTTCACATCCTATCCGATCGGACTATGGAAAGGAAAAGTTCATTTATATTTAGAAGCATTATTCAAAGAGCTGGAGTATGTGGCACAGAAGATGAAGGGCCGCACACTGGATACCGTTTATTTTGGCGGCGGAACTCCGACTTCTCTCAGCGCAGATGAACTGGATCAGCTTCTCACAAAGATTGAAAATACATTTGATCTTTCTACCGTAAAAGAATATACTGTGGAAGCCGGTCGTCCGGACAGTATTACTGAGGACAAACTTCGCACCCTGCGCGCTCATGGAATCACCCGTATTTCCATCAATCCGCAGACCATGAAGCAGGCGACACTGGATATTATCGGACGTTTCCATACAGTAGAGCATGTAAAAGAGCAGTTCCGACTGGCGCGCGAACTTGGCTTTGACAACATCAACATGGACCTGATCATCGGACTTCCGGAGGAGGATCTGGAAGACGTTCGTCAGACTATGGAACAGGTAAAAGAGCTGGCTCCGGATAGTGTGACTGTTCATTCCTTGGCGATCAAACGTGCGGCGAAACTCAACATGTTCAAAGAAAAATATGCGAATCTGAAGATCGAAAATACACAGGAAATGATCGATGTGACCGAAGAGTATTCTCGTGGAATGGGACTGGTTCCGTATTATCTGTACCGTCAGAAAAATATGGCAGGAAACTTTGAAAACGTTGGCTATGCGACTCCGGGTAAAGAGTGTATCTACAACATTTTGATCATGGAAGAAAAACAGACCATCGTAGCTTGTGGTGCAGGTACCACAACAAAAGTCGTATTCCCGAAGGAAAATCGTCTTGAACGTGTGGAAAATGTAAAGGATGTTGCTCTTTACATTGAGAGAATCGATGAAATGATCGAGAGAAAAGAAAAAATGCTTGAAAAGCTCGACCTTGTATAATAAAGTAATATACAGTGAAATTTTATGAAATAGAGGACTAACACTATGGCATTAAAGAAAAAGCCGGTTACCGGCATGAAAGATATTCTGCCTGCAGAGATGCAGATCCGTGACTACGTTCTTGGTCAGATCAAAGAGACATACAGAGGCTTTGGCTACTCCGCGATCGAGACTCCGTGCGTAGAGCACATTGAGAACCTCCTGAGCAAACAGGGCGGTGACAATGAGAAACTGATCTTTAAGGTATTAAAGCGCGGCGAGAAGTTAAATCTGGAAACAGCAGAGACTGAAAATGATCTCACAGACAGCGGTCTTCGTTATGACCTGACACTTCCGCTTGCAAGATATTACTCCAACAACAATGCAAATCTGTCCGCACCGTTCAAGGCGCTTCAGGTAGGCAGTGTATGGCGTGCAGACCGTCCGCAGAAGGGACGTTTCAGACAGTTCGTACAGTGCGATATCGATATCCTCGGTGATGCAACAAACCAGGCGGAGATCGAGCTGATCCTTGCGACAACAACAGCACTTTCCAAGATCTGTCCGGACAACAAGTTTGAGGTTCGTGTCAACGACCGTAAGATCCTTCGCGCAATGGCTGTATACAGCGGCTTCCCGGAGGATGACATTGAGAAAGTATTCATCACGGTTGATAAGATGGACAAGATCGGTGTTGATGGCGTAAAGAAAGAATTAATGGAAAACGGCTACTCTGAGGAGACAGCTGACAAGTACTTAGACCTGATGGGTCAGGTAGTCAACGATGCATCCGGCGTTCGCAAGATGGGCGAGATCCTGGAAGGCGTTCTGGAACCGGGCGCAGCTGAAAATCTTGCAGAGATCCTTGAGACTGTGGCAGCAGTATCCACAGGCGATTTCGCATTAACATTCGACCCGACTCTCGTTCGCGGTATGGGTTATTATACAGGTACTATTTTCGAGGTTTCCATGGAAGGCTTTGGCGGTTCCGTAGCAGGCGGCGGCCGTTACGATAAGATGATCGGTAAATTCACAGGCATGGATACTCCGGCTTGTGGTTTCTCCATCGGTTTTGAAAGAATCGTAACGATTCTCATGGACGCAGGTTTCACAGTACCGTCCGTCAATGCAAAAGAAGCTTGGCTCTTCGAAAAAGGCATGGATATGGAAAAACTTGCTTCTATTATGAAGGAAGCAATGGAAGAGAGAAAGAACGGAAAAGTGATCCTTCTTGCTCAGATGAACAAGAACAAAAAGTTCCAGAAAGATCAGCTGACAAAAGAGGGTTATACAGAGTTCAAAGAGTTCTACAAAGAAGCTCTTAGACAGTAATAAAGGAGAAACGATTATGGCAGAATCTATGAAAGGCTTAAAACGTTCCTGTCGCTGTGCAGAAGTGACTGAGGCTAACATTGGCCAGGAACTGACATTAATGGGCTGGGTTCAGAAGAGCAGAAACAAAGGCGGTATCATTTTCACTGACCTTCGTGACCGTTCCGGTCTGATCCAGATCATCTTCGAAGAAAGTGACTGCGGAAGCGAAGATTTCGCAAAAGCAGAGAAATTAAGAAGCGAATTCTCTATCGCTGTTACAGGTGTGATCGAGAAACGTTCCGGTGCTGCAAACACAAACTTAAAGACCGGTACTATCGAGGTACGTGCGAAATCCTTACGTATCCTTTCTGAGTCCGAAGTTCCGCCGTTCCCGATCGAGGAGAACTCCAAGACAAAAGAAGAACTTCGCTTAAAATACCGTTATCTGGATCTTCGTCGTCCGGACCTCCAGAAGAATTTCGTTGTAAGAAGCCGCGTAGCAACTATGGTACGTCAGTTCCTTGCAGATGAAGGTTTCTTAGAGATCGAAACACCGACATTAATTAAGAGTACACCGGAAGGCGCAAGAGACTATCTTGTACCGAGCCGTGTTCATCCGGGCAACTTCTATGCGTTGCCGCAGTCTCCGCAGACATTAAAGCAGCTCTTAATGTGCTCCGGTTTTGACCGCTATTTCCAGATCGCAAGATGTTACCGTGACGAGGACCTTCGTGCTGACCGTCAGCCGGAGTTCACACAGATCGATATGGAGCTTT
>JAZRLX010000114.1:0-12561 GCA_045647085.1 Pilosibacter sp. | reverse complement strand
AACCATTGATGAATATCGGAAACATATCGAAAAAGATCCGGCTCTAGAGCGCCGTTTCCAGCCGGTGACCGTAGAAGAACCGACAGAAGAAGAGGCGATCGCAATCTTAAAAGGACTGCGCCCGAAATACGAAGAGCATCATAAAGTGACGATCACAGACGATGCGATCAAAGCTGCGGTTCAGATGTCTTCCAGATATATTAATGACCGTTTCCTTCCGGACAAAGCCATTGACTTGATTGATGAAGCATCCTCAAAAGTTCGTCTTACAGTGTTTGTTGAGCCGAAGGGGCTGAGGGAGTTGGAAGCAGAGATCAAAACTCTTGAAAAGGCAAAAGAGGAAGCAATCAAATCTGAGGCTTATGAAGAGGCCGGAGAGATCAAGAAAAAACAGGAAAAGAAGCGTGAGAAAATTAAAAAGCTTCAGGAATCCTGGGAAGAAGAAAAACGATCCAAAGCATTGTTTGTGGATGAAGATGAGATTGCGGATGTGGTTTCCGGTTGGACGAAAATTCCGGTCAACAAATTAAAAGAAGAAGAAACCGAACGTCTGTTGAGACTAGAGTCGATCCTTCACGAGCGTGTGGTTGGACAGGAAGAAGCAGTCGTAGCCGTATCCAAAGCGATCCGCCGCGGTCGTGTTGGATTAAAAGATCCAAAACGTCCGATTGGTTCCTTCTTATTCTTAGGACCGACGGGTGTCGGCAAAACAGAGCTTTGCAAGGCGCTTGCAGAGGCCATGTTTGGAACAGAAAACGCATTGATCCGCGTGGATATGTCAGAATATATGGAGAAGCACAGTGTATCTAAGATGATTGGTTCCCCGCCTGGATATGTAGGATTTGAAGGCGGCGGTCAGCTTAGTGAAAAAGTACGCAGAAATCCATACTCTGTGGTACTGTTCGATGAGGTTGAGAAGGCGCATCCGGACGTATTTAATATTCTCCTTCAGATGTTGGACGATGGTCATATTACAGATTCACAGGGTCATAAGATTGATTTTAAGAATACGGTTGTGATCATGACATCCAATGCAGGAGCAGAAAATATCATCGCACCGAAGCTTCTCGGTTTTGCATCCCAGGATGATGATCAGGCGAAATACAATCGTATGAAGACCGGTGTTATGGATGAGGTGAAGCGTCTGTTTAAACCGGAGTTCCTGAATCGTATTGACGAGATCATTGTATTCCATCCATTAAATAAAGGTCATATGAAGGAAATCGTATCCATCATGCTGAATACAGTCGGAAAACGCACAAAACAGCAAATGTCCATTCGTTTAAATGCCGGTGATGATGTAAAAGAATTCCTGGTTGAAAAGGGATATGACGAAAAGTACGGTGCGAGACCGTTGAAACGTACGATCCAGCAGATGGTGGAAGATAAACTGGCAGAAGCGGTATTGGAAGGACGAGTGCGAGAAGGCGATTCGGTAAAGATCGTTCTGAAGGATGGTCAGCTCAAATTTTCAGCCCGTCACCCACAAACGTCTAGAAAATCCAACTGAACTATGGTAAAATAAACGTACCGCAAAGCATAATGATGAGTGGGTTCTTCGAGATGTTGTAGGACCTGCGTAACACACAAAAGGAGACGAAGTATTATGTCAGTAATCAACGAATTAATTCGTACAGAAGAAAATGGTTCCATCAGCTTTGGCAACTACTTGCTGGATGTAAAGTCTAAATTGGAAGACTATGAGCATGATGGTGATCTATATAAAGTAAAAACATTTAACGAGATTACAAAGCTTGAGAGAAACGGTATGTTTGTTTATGAGTCTGTTCCGGGAACAGCTGTAACAAACTTCTGTGTGAAGAATACAGAAGTAACGTTCAAAGTATCCGGTGCACAGGATGCACAGATCACGATCCAATTAGAAGATGATATGGATTATGAAGTATTTACAGACGGTATTGCTGTTGGCGGTATGAAGACGAACATGAGTGGCAAATTAAGCCTTTCCGTAGAGCTTTCCGAAGGAAAAGAGGTAGACGTAAAGGTAGTTCGTAAATAAGAAAGGATTTTAATAGTGGCAAAAGCAAAAAATAATCTCGTATTTTTCTGCAAAGAATGCGGCTATGAATCCGGTAAATGGATGGGGCAGTGTCCGGCGTGTAAAGCATGGAATTCGTTTGTGGAGGAGCCGGTGGTTTCTGATAAGAAATCGCAGGCAGCCGACAAGATTCGTATTCCGGGCCGGGGCGCTGCCCCTGTCCGTATCTCAGAGATTTCCATTGAAGATCAGGATCGTACCACCACCGGATTCGGAGAACTGGATCGTGTTCTCGGAAGCGGAATCGTGAAAGGAAGTCTTGTTCTCGTAGGCGGAGATCCGGGAATCGGTAAATCCACATTGCTCTTGCAGGTGTGCAGAAATCTGGCTCATTCTGCGAAAAAAGTATTGTATATCTCAGGTGAGGAATCTTTGAAACAGATTAAGATGCGTGCGAACCGAATCGGACAGATTGACGGAGAGCTGTATTTTCTTTCTGAGACTAATCTTGATATGATTTCCGGTTCTATTGGAGAAGTGAAACCGGATGTAGTCATTATTGACTCGATCCAGACCATGTATCGGGAAGATATTACATCTGCTCCGGGCAGTGTAAGCCAGGTAAGGGAATCGACCAATCTTTTGATGCAGATTGCAAAGGGACTGGGTATTACCATCTTTATCGTGGGTCATGTGACGAAAGAAGGCGTAGTGGCCGGCCCGAGAGTGTTGGAGCACATGGTTGATACGGTGCTGTACTTTGAAGGAGACCGCAATGAATCTTATCGAATCTTGCGTGCGGTAAAGAATCGATTTGGCTCTACCAATGAGATCGGTGTTTTTGAAATGCAGGAAAAAGGTTTGGCTGAAGTGACCAATCCATCGGAAATGATGATATCCGGAAGACCGAAGAATGCCTCGGGTGCAGTTGTTTCCTGCGCACTGGAAGGAACACGACCACTTCTTTTGGAAGTACAGGCACTTGTTGCTGAAACCAACTTTGGTATGGCAAGGCGTACAGCCAACGGTGTAGATTTTAACCGAATCAATATCCTTCTTGCAATCTTAGAAAAGCGCTGTGGTTATGCCATGAGCCGTTACGATGCATATGTGAATATCGCAGGCGGTATGAAGATGAACGAACCGGCATTGGATCTGGCAGTTGTAATGGCATTGGTTTCCAGCTATAAAAACCGTGAAGTGGATCCGGGCATGCTGATATTTGGAGAAGTAGGACTCTCCGGAGAGGTACGCGGTGTTTCTCAGGCCTCTCAGCGTGTGGCAGAAGCGATCAAGATGGGATTTACAACTTGTGTACTCCCGAAAGCGAACTGCGAGAAGATGAAAGGCGAAACCAGGATCAAACTGGTCGGAGTCGAAAATGTAAGAGAGGCTATCGGGCTGTTTTAGTCCTGAAAAATGGAAGTAAACGTAGTTGTATAATTTGTTTAAACTTTTTTGAAAATTATTGTTGACATTTCGCTTTCCTCATGTTATTATAAACGAGCGTTGAGGAAATGCGAAATGCATAGGGGATTAGTTCAACGGCAGAGCAACGGTCTCCAAAACCGTTAATGGGGGTTCGAATCCCTCATCCCCTGTTAAGGCTGAAGTCTTTCGAGATTTCAGCCTTTTCTATTTCTATCAAAGAGAATAAAATACGGAACCTATTAAAAGCTGAATGAATATTCGGCTTTTTTTGTATTATACCGATAATTTCAATAGTATAAATAATCAATCTTTTGTTGACGAATCGAAGCAGTTCTGCTATTATATTTTTAATAATTAAAGTGTTAAAGAACTAATGCGAAGAATTGGGGAGGATATAGATTATGAAAGTCGGTTGTGTAAAGGAAATTAAAAATAATGAGTTCCGAGTAGGTATGACTCCGGATAACGTGAAAAGCTATGTAAATGCCGGTCATGAGGTATATATTGAGTGTGGTGCCGGTGTTGGTTCCGGTTTTATGGATGAAGAGTATGCAGCTTCAGGCGCGATCATGGTTGATAATGCAAAAGATGTATGGGATGCAGTTGAGATGATGGTTAAGGTAAAAGAGCCGTTAGAAGAGGAGTATCCGTTATTCCACGATGGTCTGATCCTTTATACCTATCTTCACCTTGCAGCAGATAAACCGCAGACAGATGCGCTGTTAAATGGTAAGGTAAAAGGTGTTGCTTATGAGACACTGATCGAGCGCGACGGAAGTATTCCGCTTCTTGCACCGATGAGCCAGATCGCAGGTCGTTTAAGTATCCAGGAAGGTGCAAAGTATTTAGAGAAGATTTTTGGCGGTTCCGGTGTTCTTCTGGCAGGCGTACCGGGTACTCCGAAGGCGAATGTCGTGATCCTCGGTGGCGGTACAGTTGGTACAAATGCATGTAAGATCGCAGTTGGTATGGGTGCTAATGTTACGATCATGGACATTAACTTAAAGAGACTTGCGTATTTGGATGATATTTTTGGTGCGAGAATCCAGACTCTGGTTTCCACAGATGCTAATATTGAAAAGGCTGTAAAAGATGCAGATCTGGTAGTCGGTTCCGTTCTGATCCCGGGTAAAGCTGCACCGAAGATTTTCAAGAAAGCATATTTGAAGAATATGAAACCGGGTTCTGTATTTGTAGACGTTGCGGTTGATCAGGGCGGATGCGGTGAGTCCACAAAGGTTACTTACCACGATGATCCGATCTATATTGAAGATGGCATTGTACATTACTGTGTAGGTAACATGCCGGGCGCAGTTCCGAGAACATCTACTATCGCTCTTACCAATGCGACATTATCCTACGGTTTACAGATTGCCAATAAAGGTTTAGAGCAGGCATGTAAGGAAAATGATGTGATCTATTCAGCGATCAACACATATGACGGAAAGCTGACATGCAAGAACGTAGCAGACAGTTTTGACTGCTATGAGTACACAGATATCCGTTCCATCTGTGGTTAAAAGTTTGATGTGGATTGTGCATGTTTTTGCAAATGGGCAGATGAAACCGGTGTCAAAGTATTCATATTGAATCGTTTTTGAGTAAAAGTACTAAAAAGATACGAGAAAATAGAAAAAGATGGTGGAATGTGTCCGTTGACTTTTTGCAGATAAAAATGGTATAAATCAATAGACTAGAAGAAAGACAGCTATTATCCGCAAAAAGGAGATTCACACAAAAATGAAAACACAGAAAAAAATCAAACTCACAAGCATCATGGATGTCAAAGAGTTTGTAACAGTTGCCGGTGAGTGCGATTTTGATGTTAACATTTTCTATAACCGTATGGTTGTTGATGCAAAATCTATTTTAGGAGTTTTAAGCTTAGATTTATCCAAGGCGCTGACTGTAGAGTATGAAGGATATGACAGAGCGTTTGAGGAGATTCTGGACGCAAAAGATGCAGCAAAAATTACAGCTGTAGCATAATCATAGCAAATTAAGAAGAAATGAAATGACGCCGCAGATAAGGAAAATCTGACGGCGTCGTTTGTTATTTATGACTCTGTTACTAACTTACCACACATATGCTCCGGAGACAGCTTCATGAGAAGGGTTCTGTGACCGTGGAGACGGATTTCTTCTTTAATATATTCATCATCCTGAATAAAACGGTAACTGAGTTTTGTCACGATATCAATGATCTGTTCCATATCATTGATGATCTCGATCTTACCGAAAATGATGACGCTTTTTACTTTGTAAGCCCATTCGTTTTCTTCTTTTTCACCCTGGTTAAAGACACAGAAGGAAACTTTGTTGTGTTTCTGAAGTGCTTCGAGACGGTGACCGATATTTCCGCAGTGGAAATAGATGTTGCCGTCTTCTTCATTGTACCAGAAGTTCATAGGCATACCATATGGATAATCATCGTCGCCTAAAACGGATAAGACACCGCGTGTCTCAGACTTTAATAATTCAATGCAGCTTTCGTTGGAAAGCTGTTTGTTTTTTCTTACCAGTTCCCTAAACATAATAATACCCTCCTAATAATGCTTTGGATTGATAGGAAAATTATAGCACAAATGGGAATACTTGCATAGGGAAGTGATTGGATTTATAATGAACATAATTGATAGATAATTAAAAAGGAGGTGCAGAACATGGCAGAAAAACGTCTGGTTCGTATTTCCGTGCGCAATCTGGTCGAATTTGTTCTGCGCTCCGGAGATATTGATAATCGCCATTCCGCAGGTGCACAGAAGGAAGCGATGCTGGCCGGCGGAAGAATTCATCGAAAGATTCAAAAACGCATGGGTGCCAATTATCGTGCAGAAGTTCCGTTAAAGTTTTCTGTTGAAGATGATGAGCAGGAGATTGTTCTGCTTGTAGAAGGTCGTGCAGACGGTATTATGGAAGAAAATGGGATTGTCACCATTGATGAGATCAAGGGCATGTATATGGATGTCTCCCGTCTGGAAGAACCGATCATGATCCATCTGGCGCAGGCAATGTGTTATGGATATTTTTATTGTTGTGATAAAGATCTGGATGGAATACGTCTGCAGATCACGTATGCGAATTTGGATACCGAAGAGATCAAACGGTTTCATGTAGATCGGTCCAAGGAAGAATTGGAACAATGGTTCAAGTGTGTTGTTCATGAATACTTTAAGTGGGCACGTTATCAGTATCACCACGAGCTGGTGCGTAATGATTCGATACATGGTTTGGAATTTCCTTATCCTTACAGAGAAGGTCAGCGAGATCTGGTAGTCTCTGTCTATAAGACGATCGTACGAGGGAAGAAATTGTTTATTCAGGCTCCCACGGGAATCGGAAAGACACTCAGTACCGTTTTTCCGTCTGTAAAGGCCATTGGAGAGGGAAAAGGCGAAAAGCTGTTTTATTTGACTGCGAAGACGATCACCAGAACAGTTGCAGAAGAAGCATTGAGGATTTTACGAGGCAAGGGTTTGATCTTTAGTTCCGTTACGATCACTGCCAAGGAGAAATTGTGTCCAATGGAAAAAATGGAGTGCAATCCGGATGCCTGCCCGTATGCGAAAGGACACTTTGATCGAGTGAATGAGGCTGTTTTTGATATTCTTCATATGGAACAGGAGATGACCAGAGAGAAAATCATGGAATATGCGGAGAAATATCAAGTGTGTCCATTTGAATTCTGCCTGGATATTTCCAATTGGACGGATGGTATTATCTGTGACTATAATTATGTGTTTGATCCCAATGTACGATTGAAACGTTATTTTGCCGATGGAAACAAAGGAGAATATCTGTTTTTGATCGATGAGGCGCACAACCTTGTGTCCAGAGCAAGAGAAATGTACAGCGCAGCTATTATAAAAGAAGATGTTTTGGAAGTGAAACGGATTATAAAAGGAAAATCTCCGAAATTAGAAAAGCAGCTGGACAAGTGCAATAAGATTCTTTTAAATATGAAGAGAGAATGCGAGGAGTGGGAGATCTGCGAAGATATCACAGGTCTGGCAGCAAGCATCATGAGTGTCTTTACGGAAATGGAGACATTTATGGAAGACTTCCCCGAGTTTGACGGCAGGGACACGGTTCTGGATTTTTATTTTTGTCTGAGAGATTTTCTGAATGTTTATGAACAGTTGGGGGATCATTATCGCATTTATGCGGAGAATATTGGAATTTCCTGTTTCCGGGTGCGTATGCTTTGTGTAAATCCTGCGAGGATTTTGTCACAGTGTATGGGGCAGGGAAGCAGTACGATTTTATTCTCAGCGACCCTGCTTCCGATTAAATACTATAAAGCATTGCTTTCCGGAAATGAGGAGGATTATGCAGTATATGCCAATTCTCCATTCAAAGAGGATAAGCGACTTTTGATGGTTGCCACAGATGTAAGCAGTCGATATACAAGACGAACGGAATCGGAATTCCGGAAAGTGGCGGATTATATTCGAGCGGTCGCATCAGGAAAGCATGGAAACTATATGGTGTTTTTCCCTTCCTATCAGTACATGACAGAAATTGAGGCGATTTTTGAAGCAGAGCCTCTAGAGGCAGATTTGATCGTACAGGGTCAGGGAATGGGAGAAGCAGAGCGTAAAGAATTTTTAGAAGAATTTGATCGTGAACGGGAACATTCTCTGGTTGCTTTCTGTGTGATGGGAGGCGTATTTTCGGAAGGCATTGATCTGAAAGAAGAACGCTTGATCGGAGTGATCATTGTCGGGACCGGGCTGCCGATGGTCTGTGTAGAACAAGAGATATTAAAAGGATACTTTGAGGAAACTGAGGAGCGGGGATTTGATTTTGCTTATCAGTACCCGGGAATGAACAAGGTATTACAGGCAGCAGGTCGTGTGATCCGGACGCAGGAGGATGAAGGTGTGATCCTTTTGCTGGATGATCGTTTTTTAAGACGAGACTATCTGGAGCTGTTTCCGAGAGAATGGGAACATTATCATATGGTGAATCGGAATAATGTATCACAGTGTATTGCGGATTTCTGGAAATCCCGAGACTGCAGAAAATAAGAAATGGATATCCTGCTAAAACAGGATATCCATAAAATGTTTTGCTGCTTGTGAGATTGGAAGCGATTCGTTGTATGCAACTACAAGTTTTCTGGAAGGAAGCTCTTCATGTAATTTCAATGCAAACAGTTCACGTTCTCCTTCCGGAATGCAGAAATCCGGAACAAACGCGATACCGAGACCGATCCTTGCAAGATCGATCAACAGGTCATTGCTGCTGAGTTCGATTTCCGGAACCAGATCCAGATGCGATTTTTGGAAAATAGAGTGAAGGAATTCACTGGTAGTACTTTTACGGTCTAACATCATGATCGGATAATGCAAAAGTTCATGAAGGGAGAGCGTTTTGTTACGCAATGGAAAATATTTAGAATTTGCCACAAAAATATCATGGAATTCTTTGATCGTACGGATATTGTTAACGTTGGAAAGTCCGGAGTTCGGGAAGTTACTGATAACAAAATCAACCTGACCGGTTTCTAAAATATGAGCACAGTCGATGGAGGTAGAGTTTGTAACTTTGATATGAACATTCGGATGATCCCGGTGAAATTTATTTAAATACGGAACAAGGAAATAACGACAGATCGTATCGCTGGCTGCGATACGAAGCTGACCGCCGTTCAATGTGTTTGCCTCAAGAAGCTGGTTTTCACCCTGACGGATAAGATTCATCGCCGGTTCGATGTGTTTGAACAGGATCTCTCCTTCCGGTGTTAACTGTACACGTTTGGTACTGCGGATAAACAGATTCTGTCCCAGTTTTTTTTCCAGAACTTTTATAGACTGGCTGACTGCAGACTGGGAGATATAGAGCTGTTTGGAAGCTTCGGAAAAGCTTAATGTACGGGCTACATAATAGAATACTTTATATAATTCATAGTTAACATCCATCATTAGACCTCCTTATAAGAACGAATTCATTTTAACATAGGAATTATCGTTTGAAAAGAGGGGAATTTATGTTATATTAGAAGATGGAATAGATAAAGGAGTGAGTAGATATGGGAAATAAATTTGATGATATGGAATTACAGCAAGAGATTCTTGATGAGTTAGATGCGGATGCTGCAGCAGCAGAGGAAACGGAAACTCAGGAAGATGACGGAATGCAGACAGAAGATATTTACCGGGTATATATGGAAGAACTTGCAGCAATTCCGCCGTGTACGGCTGCAGAAAACGAAGAACTCCTCGGAAAGGTGAAGGCAGGGGTGTCCGGAGCCAGAGAGCGTCTGATCGAAGGCAATCTGAGAAACGCACTGATGTATGTACAGAGTTATATCAATCGTGGTGTGCCGATGGCAGACCTGATCCAGGAAGCCAGTATGGAACTGATGATGCTTGTGGATGATGCATTTGAAGGCAGTTTTGAGAAGCTTCTGGAAAGCAGGATCCGTGTACGCATGGAAGAGGTGATCAGCGAACAGACTTCTGCAAGCAATATTGAAGAAGAAGTACTTGCACGTGTCAATGTTCTTCAGGAGGTATCGAAAGAACTGGCAGAGCGTTTTGGACGTGAGCCGAAGCTCGAAGAACTGGCAGAGTACATGAAGATGACCGAGGATGAAGTTCGTGAGATCATGAAAGTGACCATGGATGCATTGAGCCTCAGTGAAGCGAACCGTGCACTTCAAAGTTAAATTTGTTGATTAGCATATATTATAAATACGATTAAATATATTAATTTTACTAATTTAATTGCACTATGATAAGATGATATATGTAACAATATGGTTTTTCAGTATCACTATAAATAAATCAATGTGTAAAACACACAAGGAGGAAAACACATGAGCGTAAAGCGCGTATTTGTTGAAAAGAAGCCTGCATTTGCTGTTCAGGCGAAAGAGCTCCGTTCTGAGATCGAAAGCTATCTTGGCATTTCCGGTGTTACAGGAGTTCGTGTACTGATCCGTTATGACGTTGAAAACATTTCCGAGGGTACTTATGGACAGGCTCTCGCTACTATTTTCTCTGAGCCGCCGGTAGACGAGGTGTTCGAAGGAACATTCCCGCACGAGGCGAATGACACAGTATTCTCCGTAGAGTATCTTCCGGGTCAGTTTGACCAGAGAGCTGACTCTGCTGAGCAGTGTGTAAAACTTTTAAATGAAACAGAAGAGCCGGTGATCAAATCTGCTACTACATATGTTATTTCCGGTGAATTAACAGCAGAGCAGGTTGCTGCGATCAAGTCCTTCTGTATCAACCCGGTAGACTCCCGTGAGGCTATGGAAGAGATCCCGGAGACACTTGTAACAGTATTCGAGACTCCGGCTGATGTTGCGATCTTCGAGGGCTTCATTGGTATGAACGATGAAGAGCTTGAAGCTCTTTACAAATCCTTAAATCTCGCTATGACAATTAAGGATTTCCAGCACATCCACAATTATTATAAGAACGAAGAGCACCGTGATCCGTCCGTAACAGAGATCCGTGTTCTTGATACATACTGGTCTGACCACTGCCGTCATACTACATTCTCCACAGAGCTTAAGAACATCACTTTCACAGAGGGCGATTACAAGAAGCCGATCGAAGAGACATTCTTAAAATATCTTGCAGATCATCAGGAGATGTACAAAGGCAGAGATGACAAGTTCGTTTGCCTTATGGATCTTGCATGCCTTGGTGCGAAGAAACTTCGCAAAGAAGGCAAAGTAGAAGATCTTGAAGAATCTGAAGAGATCAATGCATGCTCCATCGTTGTTCCGGTTGAGATCGACGGTAAGACAGAGGAGTGGCTTGTAAACTTCAAGAACGAGACACACAACCATCCGACAGAGATCGAGCCGTTCGGCGGTGCTGCGACATGTCTCGGCGGTGCGATCCGTGATCCGCTTTCCGGTCGTACATATGTATATCAGGCTATGCGTATCACAGGTGCAGCTGATCCGACAAAATCCTTAAGCGAGACTATGAAGGGTAAACTCCCGCAGAGAAAGATCGTTACTGAGGCAGCTCACGGTTACAGCTCCTACGGTAACCAGATCGGTCTTGCAACAGGTTATGTAAAAGAGTTATATCATCCGGGCTACGTTGCTAAGAGAATGGAAGTTGGTGCTGTTATGGCAGCTGCTCCGAGAGCAAACGTAATCCGTGAGACATCTGATCCGGGCGATATCATCGTATTACTTGGTGGACGTACAGGCCGTGACGGTATCGGCGGTGCAACAGGTTCCTCTAAAGTTCATACAGAGGAATCCATCGAAGTTTGTGGTGCAGAGGTTCAGAAGGGTAATGCGCCGACAGAGCGTAAGATCCAGAGAATGTTCCGTAGACCGGAAGTTTCCAGATTAATTAAGAAATGTAATGACTTTGGTGCAGGCGGTGTATCCGTAGCAATCGGTGAGCTTGCAGCCGGCCTGAACATTGACCTTGATAAAGTTCCGAAGAAGTACGCAGGTCTTGACGGTACAGAGCTTGCTATTTCCGAGTCCCAGGAGCGTATGGCAGTAGTGCTTGATCCGAAGGATGTTGATGCATTCTTAGGTTACGCAGCAGAAGAGAACCTTGAAGCAGTTGCAGTTGCTGAGGTTACAGAGAGCCCGCGTCTTGTGATCAACTGGAGAGGCAAAACAATCGTTGACCTCAGCCGTGCATTCCTCGATACAAACGGTGCACATCAGGAAGCTGATGTTACTTTAGAGGTTCCGAACCGTGAAGGCAGACCGTTTGATAAGAAAGAGATCGCTGATGTTAAGGAAACATGGATGAACATGTTAGGTTCCTTAAATGTATGTTCCCAGAAGGGTCTTGTTGAGCGTTTCGATGCTTCCATCGGTGCAGGCACTGTTATGATGCCGTACGGCGGTAAGTACCAGCAGACAGAGATCCAGACAATGGTAGCAAAACTTCCGGTACTGGAAGGTAAATGTGATGCAGTAACTCTCATGAGCTATGGCTTCGATCCGTATCTTTCCAGCTGGAGCCCGTACCACGGTGCAATCTACGCTGTTCTGTCCTCTATCGCTAAGATCGTGGCAGCCGGCGGTGACTACAAGAAGATCCGTTTCTCCTTCCAGGAGTACTTCAAGAGAATGGCAAATGATCCGACACGTTGGGGTCAGCCGTTCGCAGCACTTCTCGGTGCTTATG
>JAZRLX010000113.1:0-9466 GCA_045647085.1 Pilosibacter sp. | reverse complement strand
CGGTAATTGCCTCCAGATAACCGTGAATCATCTCTACATTATCTTTTGTCATAGCCATTGCATTTTCCTCCAATAACACATCACTTTAGCAAATTGCCACTGTTGTTATTATATCCGTTTCATCAGAAACTTGCAAGAGGTGTGTTTATACGAATTAAGCAGATGTATCATAGACAAAAAACCGCCCATGTGGTTTCCCACATGAGCGGTTTAAATTACCTAGTCATTATACCGGGTATACTTTGTTCTCTTTGTCAGCTTTAGTCTGATCAACTTTAGTCTGCTTAGCCTCACGTAACTCGAAGAACTCTTTAGCTACTGCCGGGAACAGAGCGTAGGATAATACGTCCTCATCCTGCTGTTTCCACTGAGCAACTTCTTTCTCAAACTTCGGAAGCTGCGGCTCAAGAAGGTCTGCCGGACGGCATGTGATCGGTGTCTCGTCACCGATGATCTTCTTCTGAACTTCTTTGTTGAACGGTTTAACTGTCTGACCGAACTCACCCATCATGATCTTCTTAGACTCTTTTGTAACCATTTTGTAACGCTCGCCAGCAAGAACGTTTAATACAGCCTGTGTACCAACGATCTGAGAGGACGGAGTTACAAGCGGCGGCTCACCGAAGTCTTTTCTTACTCTCGGGATCTCCTCAAGTACTTCACGGTACTTGTTGGACTGACCAGCCTCTTTTAACTGGCTAACAAGGTTGGAGAGCATACCACCCGGTACCTGGTACTGGAGTGTCTTAATGTTAACGCCCATAACCTTCGGATCGAGAAGACCGCTCTTAAGAGCTTCCTCACGAAGTGGTGTGAAGTAATCAGCGATCTCAGCAAGAAGGTTCTGATCGAAGCCCGGATCGTAGATTGTTCCACGGAATGTCTCTGCCATAACCTCTGTAGCCGGCTGGGATGTACCAAGAGCTAACGGAGACATAGCACAGTCGATGATCTCACAGCCTGCTTCAACAGCTTTTAAGTAAGTCATGGAAGCAACACCGGATGTGTAGTGTGTATGAAGGTCGATCGGAAGTTTTGTACCTTCTTTAAGAGCTCTTACAAGCTCATCAGCCTTGTACGGTGTAAGAAGACCAGCCATATCTTTGATACAGATGGAGTGACAACCCATTTCCTCGAGTTCACGAGCAATGTTCTTCCAGTAGTCAAGTGTGTAAGCATCACCAAGTGTGTAGGATAATGCTACCTGTACATGACCGCCTTCTTTGTTTGTAGCGTCAACTGCTGTCTTAAGGTTTCTTAAGTCGTTTAAGCAGTCGAAGATACGGATGATATCGATACCGTTTGCAAGGGACTTCTGTACGAAGTACTCTACAACGTCATCAGAGTAGTGGTTGTAACCAAGAATATTCTGACCACGGAATAACATCTGTAATTTTGTATTCTTGAAACCATCTCTTAATTTTCTAAGTCTCTCCCACGGATCTTCTTTTAAGAAACGAAGGGAAGCATCGAAAGTAGCACCGCCCCAGCACTCTACAGCATGGTAGCCTACTTTATCCATCTTCTCGATGATCGGGAGCATCTGCTCTGTAGACATTCTAGTAGCAAGTAAGGACTGGTGAGCATCACGAAGGACTGTCTCTACAATCTTAACCGGCTTTTTCTGCATCTCTGCCATTTTATATTCCTCCTAGATTAAATCAAATCAAAATCTTATGAGATACCGAAGATAGCCATGAATGTACCGGCAGCAACCGCTGTACCGATAACACCAGCAACGTTCGGGCCCATAGCGTGCATGAGAAGGAAGTTTGTCGGGTCATACTCGGAACCAACCTTCTGGGATACACGTGCTGCCATCGGAACCGCAGATACACCAGCAGAACCGATAAGCGGGTTTACTTTACCGCCAGTTAACTTACACATGATCTTACCGAAAAGAACACCTGCAGCTGTACCGAAACAGAAAGCAATAAGACCAAGAGCAACGATCTTAAGTGTTGTAACCTTTAAGAACGCCTCAGCACTTGTTGTAGCACCTACAGAAAGGCCGAGAACGATAACTACGATGTACATAAGAGCGTTGGAAGCTGTCTCCTGAAGCTGTTTAACAACGCCGCACTCACGGAACAGGTTACCAACCATAAGCATACCAACAAGCGGAGCTGTTGTCGGAAGAATCATACATACGATGATTGTAACAAGGATCGGGAATAAGATCTTCTCCAGTTTGGATACCGGACGAAGCTGTTCCATTTTAATTTTTCTCTCTTCCTCTGTTGTAAGAGCCTTCATGATCGGCGGCTGAATAACCGGAACGAGAGCCATGTAAGAGTAAGCAGCAACGGCGATCGGACCCATGAACTCTGTCTGGCCAAGTTTACCAGCAAGGAAGATGGAAGTCGGGCCGTCAGCACCACCGATGATGGAGATAGCTGCAGCAGCCTTGTCGTTGAAGCCCATGAAAATAGCCATAAAGTAAGCAGCGTAGATACCGAACTGAGCAGCCGCACCTAAGAGGAAGCTCTTCGGGTTAGCGATAAGCGGACCGAAGTCAGTCATCGCACCTACACCCATGAAGATCAGGGACGGTAAGATACTCCACTCATCGAGTAAGTAGAAGTACCAGAGAAGTCCACCGACACCGTTGGAAGAATCTTCTGCATGGATCATAATATCCGGATAGATATTTACAAGCAGCATACCGAAGGAGATCGGAACAAGAAGTAACGGCTCAAAACCTTTACCGATAGCAAGGTATAAGAAGAAACATGCTACGGCGATCATGATGAGGTTACCTGTTGTCAGGTTCAGGAATGCTGTCTGCTGAAGAAGATTCGAAAGAGTGTTAACAACATAATCCATATTTTTCCCTCCACGTGGAATCTGTTTTCAGCAAATTATTAGTTTAATGTAGCGAGAGTTGCGCCCGGCTCTACGGAATCACCTGTAGCAACGTTGATTGTAGCGATTGTACCATCCTGCGGAGCTACGATCTCGTTTTCCATCTTCATAGCTTCGAGAACAAGGATTACCTGACCTTTTTTAACTGCCTGACCAGCAGAAGCTTTAACGCCAAGGATCTTACCCGGCATCGGAGCTGTAACTGCTACTGCGCCTGCTGCGCCAGCCGGTGCTGCCGGAGCTGCTGCCGGTGCCGGAGCTGCCTTCGGAGCTGCTTTCGGTGCTGCCTTCGGAGCTGCTGCCGGTGCGGAAGCTGCGCCTGTGAAACCTTCTTCAACTGTTACTTCGTAAACGTTACCATTAACTGTGATTGTATAGTTTTTCATTATTTAATTCCTCCTGAAATTATAGGTTATGTGCAACAACTTTTGTCACACACTGTCCTACCGAACTGACTCTTATTTCCAGCTGCGGTTCGGAACACGTTTGATGGAACGAACAACAAGTCCGTTTGCAGATGTCTTACCTTCAGATGCTGCAATTGCTGCTGCGATTACAGAGATAAGCTCTGTATCATCAACATACTCCTCTTCCTCAACAACCGGAGCTGCTACAGGAGCCGGAGCTGCTGCCGGTGCCGGAGCTGCCGGAGCATTTTTCGCTTTCATCTTGTTCTCAAATACGCTGATGTATTTGAAGAGGTCGATTACCCAAGCGATGAAAATCAGAACTGCGAATACAACGCCCATACCCATAAGAGTATTCATACCGGCTTTTGTCATCTTTTCGCCCATTGTATATTCCGGAGAGAAGGAAATACCCTGAATCTCTGTAAACTCTTCGTCTACCATAAGAGTCATTTCCATATTTCTCTGCTCGTATACAGCATTGATTCTTGCAATATAACCCTCATCACCTAATTCAACATTTGCTGTCTCATAGGAAACAAGTGCGCCAAGGTCACCTTTTACGGATTCCCAGGACTTGAATGCTGTCTGCATTGTGTAGTCTTTGCTCTTTGTAGCAGATGCCATCTGTGCAGCAATATCTTCATCAGTCATCTCGCTGAACGCATTGATATAGTTCTCAGCGAGCATCTGCATATTGGAAACTGCCTCTGCTTCGATTTCAACCTCAGCATCTTTTGCGCCAGAACATGCAGTCAGAGCAAACAGACATAAGCTCATGCAAAGAGCAAGCCAGATTCTCTTAATATTCTTCATATATCTGCCACCTCGTATTAGATTGTGCCGTGTTTCTTGGACGGACGATCCTCTCTCTTTGTGAACAGCATTTCGAATGCTGCAACTACGCGCTGTCTTGTCTCAGCTGCCTTGATGATATCATCAACATATCCTCTTCTAGCTGCTGCCATAGCGCTTGCCTGCATAGCTGTGTACTCAGCTGCCTTCTCAGCGATAAGAGCTGCCGGGTTCTGGGACTCAGCGATTTCTTTTGCGTACATGATCTTAACTGCCGGTGTAGCATCCATCATACCGATAGAAGCATTCTCCCAAGCGTAAACGATATCAGCGCCGATGGATTTGCTGTTCATAGCAAGACCAGCTGTACCGAATGCTGTACCGCATACTACAGTTACTTTCGGAACACTTGCGTTAGCAAATGCTGCTGTTAATTTAGCTGCTGCTCTGGCGATCTTCTTCTCGTTGCAAGCGCAGTTCTTGTAGCCGTTTACGTTTACAAGTGTAAGTACCGGGATTTCGAAAGCATCACAGAAGTTAACGAAATCAGCAGCCTTTTCACATGCTGCAGCTGTTAAGCCGCTATCGTAAGTAGCAACTTTCTCACCGTCAACGTAGGACTCTGTACGGTTAGCAACACAGCCAACTGTAGCGCCGTTCAAACGGATGAAAGCTGTAACCATGCTCGGAGCATAGTTTTTCTTCATTTCGATGAAAAGGTTGTCATCGGAGATCATAGCAAGTGCAAGAGCTGTGTCGCCTGTGCATGTCTCGATGCCTTCACACATTCTGTTAAGATCGTCTTCACACTCATCATAGGACATATCATCCTCGTTGTTTGCCGGAAGAATGGAAACAAGTGTGTGGATCTCAGCGAGGATCTCTTCCTCTGTGCCTGTAGCGCAAACGTTACCGGATTCCTCAGCCTGGTATTTTGCTGTGGAGTTGTCTGCCTTGTTCTCAACGATCGCGTTCGGAGCGTTTACGAATAATTTTGCTTTGTCTTCCATGTAAGTGAAGTCTGCCATAGCAGAAGCCACTGCCATACCGCCGCCGCAGTTACCGAAAACTGCCTGGATCTGCGGAATAACGCCGGAAGCCATAGTCTGGCAAGCATAAAGTTTGCCGAAACCGTCAAGAGCATCCATACCTTCCTGAAGTCTTAAACCTGCGCAGTCGATGAGACCGATCACCGGAGCGCCCATCTTCATAGCCATAGCGTAGATGTTCTCGATCTTCTTTGCGTGCATTTCACCTACAGAACCACCCATTACTGCTGCGTTCTGGCTGTAAACGTATACAAGAGCTCCCTCGATTGTACCGTAACCAGTAACAACACCGTCAGCAGGTGTTTCCTGAGCCTGCATGTTGAAGTCTGTGCTTCTGGCAGTCATGTACGCACCAACTTCTACGAAGCTGTTCTCATCAAGCAATAAGTTGATTCTGTTCATTGCTGAATTAGTCATTTTGCTGTCCTCCATTAATAATATTGAAAATTGACGAAAACCAAATTTCTGCCGTATATAATCATACTCTGTATACATGCAAATTTCAAGTCATTTTTGGCCGAAAAACCAAAAATTGTATGGATACAAATACAAAACGGCCGCGAGTTATTTTTCTTTCGCGACCGTCCTTTTTTTCTTTAATTATTTAAGTTACATTATTCGTATTTCTTTGTCATGGTAAATCCACGTCCGCGCACCTCGCCGACCTGATTTACGATCATAAATGCATTCTCATCGATCTCCATAACTATTTCGTTGAGCTTGGACAATTCACGGCCGGAAACAATAGAGAGAACCGCCATGGATTTCTGCCTGGAATGACCGCCTTCCATATTGAGAAGTGTAGTACCGCGGTCCATTTTTTCCCGGATCATTTTGCTTATCTCCTCGTATTTATCACTGAAGATCTTTACCTGGATCTGCTTGGAGCCCATCACCATTACCTTATCCAGAACCATTGTATAAATCATGACCATGATCAGTGCGTAAAGGATACGCTCTTTATCGCCGAACGGCATCTGTGCAACAAGAATAACTGCATCGAAAACATACAGCGAAACAGAAACCGGAATACCGAAACGTTTCTTAAATACAAGCGGCGGGATATCAAGACCACCTGTAGACGCACCGGCCTTAATTACGATACCAAGAGAAAATCCGATGATAATACCGGAAAAAATTGCGCAAAGCATTGGATCCTGTGTGATCACCATATCTCCAACTACTGCGATAGCAACTTCTAAGATTACCGGATAATAGAATGTCGCAACCAGTGTTGTAAGTGCAAATGTCTTACCAAGCTCTAAAAAACCAAGACCGAACATTAAAACATTAAATACTGCGACGAATGTGGAGATCGGGATTCCCCAAAGTCTCTGTGCGAGAAGAGCCATACCTGTTGTACCTCCCGCGATCATGTCAGTCGGAAGTACAAATATTGCCAAACCAAATGCGTAAATTGTGAGACCAAACACAATGATCAGAACCTGTTTGATCAGCTTACTGACATTTTTTTCTTTACCGGATGTCATAGTTCCCATTTTTGATTTTTACCGGCCATCGGATAAGACCGGATCCCCTTTCCTGCATATCTGCAATTCTCTTTTTTGATCATGTAACATCTTGCTATTCAACTTTTTTGCTAACACTTTAGCATAAAAAACTGCATACAAAAAGGGCGGATTCGCCGCCCTTCCTGAACCGATTGAAATTATAGCGCTTCAAAGCGCGAATGTCAATCAGACGATTGCATATTTCCCATTTTTTATTAACCGGCATATGGGAGATTCTCGAAAAGATCATATTCGCTGATACCGTTGATATAGAAGAAATACTCATCCGGTTTCTTCTCTACCGAAATGTCACAATATCTGCCGTCTTCCAGTTCCATTATGATCACGGATGTTCCATCTGTCATATACGGACGGAATTTGGTTCCTTTCGGCAACTTCTCTTCTACTTTCTCCTCACGGCCTTCCATATGGATCATTACATTCAGATCCTTTTTAGAAGTCAACGCATACTCCCATTTGAAATACGTATTGGCGATCCGGTACATTTCATCCTCTGTCATTGGCATTCCGTCTTCACCTACGGAATAATTTTTGAATCCCATGTAGGTTCCGAGCACATCCACACGATCATACAGAGCAAACTGTTTCGGATCTGATACGAAATGACCGTAAACGGCCTCTCTTGTTCCTCCGACATATTCCATATCACATTTCGTTTCTGTTTCTGCCAGACGAATGATCTCCAGCTTCTCCCAGTCATTATCCATTCCAAACTCTGCATATAAATATGGAACTTCTTCCTCTGAATACATCAAGTATGCTTTCTTAAACCATCCATAAATATCATCTTTTTCAACAGAAGAATTCAGCTCAGAGCCATCCGCTGTCTTACCACTACGGTTTACGATAAGAGTTGTATTGTATGTATTCTCATCCCACTCTACAGTAAACCATACCTGTTCATCCTGTCCATCTCCATTGGTATCGATCAAAATCTCTGTCTCCGACTCGATCACCCGGATCGGATTCTTCACTGAAGAACTATACTGCTCATAAAAGAGAGCTTCGTTTCCAGCATACGGAATCCTTGCCACAAAGGTACCGGATACCCAAGGTCCCAGTACATACGGGCTGAATCGGAACTCCATGCCTTCCATTGTGAGGACCCATTCCACCTGGGATGTCATCGCACTATCCGGCTCAAAAAACATTTCATACAGCCAGCTTTCATAATCCTCAAAGAAACGTTCCTTCTCGTAATTCTCTGCAAGATCCTCTGCCACAAGTTTGTATACAGCATCCAAATCTGTCACGACATCCTCAAGCTCTAATGCTTTGCCGGTAACTGCATCAAACACTTCCGCATTTTCATAATAACTGCCATGGGAACCGCCAAGAAATGCTGTCTCTGCATTAATAAAGCTAAGCACCCTGCTATCTGCTCTCTTT
The DNA here is from genome assembly GCA_045647085.1 of Pilosibacter sp. Classification (GTDB taxonomy): domain Bacteria; phylum Bacillota; class Clostridia; order Lachnospirales; family Lachnospiraceae; genus Pilosibacter. The sequence goes on along the minus strand of JAZRLX010000113.1, from coordinate 1,429 downwards.
ACATCTATTTCACGTGAAATGGAAATCTTGGTACCTTCCGAAAATACGTCTTCCTTTGTATACTCTAAATACTCGGTATATACACGATAAACGTCCTCCCATGTTTTTTCATTGTAACGTTCGATCGCCTTTTTTAATGCCTCATATCCCTCGTCCAGGATCAACAGCTCTGCACTGTCTGCTGTTATGATCGGCCCTTTTTCATCCCATTCGCCTTCGTACTTCGCGGAAAAACTGATATTTAACGGAATATTATAAATAGCATCTTCGATTTCTTTTGACGCCTCAGTCTCCAACGATTCCGTTGAATCCACTGCTTCTGTTGTCTCAACAGCTTCCGTTTCTAAAACAACTGAAGTGCTTTCACTTTCATTTGTAGTCACCACACTACTGCATGCACTAAGAGTAAGTGTTGCTGCTAACATAAAAATTGCGTATCTTCTCATAAACACACACTCCCATCTATATAATAATATGAAAATTCTCTGTTTCATGTTTTCATTCTAACACATCAAAAACAAAGATGCTTTGCTTTTCCTTTACTAATTTCTTACGCAAATGTAATACTTTTCCTTTCCTTGACTTTCTATCTCAAACACTTTATGATAGGAGAAATACATAAAAAAGGAGAATGACTATGGTATTTCCAATGAATTTTGCTCTGCTTTTTGCAGCTGCAATGCTGATCAGCTCGATCGGTTTCAAGAACTATGTATGGTTCATTTCCCTGGGTTATGGCTTTTCCATTGCAGGAGAAGGCTTGTTGATGATGCTTTTATACGGTCAGGAACTGACTCTGGGTACAACGATCTGCTGTATTTTATTCGTAATTTACGGTTGCCGCCTCGGCGGATATCTCGCATACCGTGAATTCACAAGCAACTCTTACAAGAAAAATATGACAGGCGAGATCAAAGACGGTAAAACCGTTCCGTTCGGTGTAAAGATCGCCATCTGGGTTACATGTGCTCTTCTGTATGTGACACAGATTTCTGCAGTGTTCTATCGTCTCCACAACGCTAGCGGTTCCAACTCATGGACTTACGTCGGCGCAGTGATCATGGTGATCGGTATCGTCCTTGAATCCGCAGCTGATCTGCAGAAAAATGCTGCCAAGAAAGTAAATCCACGACGTTTTGTTGACACCGGACTCTATCGTCTGGTTCGCTGCCCGAACTATCTCGGTGAAATGATCTTCTGGACCGGTGTTCTGATCTCCGGTATTGGTGCGATCTCCGGTATCGGTCAGTGGGCGGTTGTCCTTATCGGTTACGCAGGAATTATCTTCGTTATGTTCAGCGGCGCAAGAAGACTCGAAATCCGCCAGAACAAAAACTATGGTAATGATCCGGAAAATCAGAAATATGTGAAGACCGTTCCGATCCTGGTTCCGTTTATTCCGCTGTATAGTGTAGAGAAATATAAGTGG
>JAZRLX010000112.1:0-3206 GCA_045647085.1 Pilosibacter sp. | reverse complement strand
TCCAACATGTCTGACGCAGACATCGAGAAGGCAGTAAAAGAGGCTGCTGAGTTCGAGGCACAGGATAAGAAGAGAAAAGAAGCTGTAGATACAAGAAACGAAGCTGACTCCATGGTATTCCAGACAGAGAAGGCTCTTGAGGAAGTTGGCGATAAGATCGACGCAAACGATAAGGCAGCTGTTGAGGCTGATCTTACAGCTCTTAAGGAAGCAATTGACCGTGCTCCGATCGATCAGATGACAGATGCTCAGATCGAGGACATCAAGGCAGGTAAAGAGAAACTGATGCAGAGTGCACAGCAGCTCTTTGCAAAGGTTTATGAGCAGGCTCAGGCAGCTCAGGGCGCAGCAGGCCAGAGTGCACAGCAGGCTGGTTACGGCGACGATGTAGTTGACGGCGAGTACAAAGAAGTATAATTCTGAGAAAATCATTTAGAAAATACTAATGACCGGAGAACGCTCCCTGTGAGCGTTCTTTCGGGCGTTCATAGAGTTTGAAAGGTAGACCCACAATGGCAGAGAGCAAGAGAGATTATTATGAAGTCCTCGGTGTGTCGAAGGATGCAGATGATGCTGCATTAAAGAAAGCATACAGAGTTCTGGCGAAAAAGTACCATCCGGACGCAAATCCGGGCAATGCAGAAGCAGAAGCGAAATTCAAAGAGGCTTCTGAGGCATATGGAATTTTAAGTGATCCGGAAAAGAGAAAAATGTATGATCAGTTTGGCCATGCTGCATTTGAGCAGGGTGGCGGCGCAGGCGGTGCAGGCGGCTTTGGCGGCTTCGATTTCGGCGGCGATATGGGAGATATTTTTGGAGATATTTTCGGAGATCTCTTTGGCGGTGGAAGAAGCTATGGCAGAAGTGCAAACAACGGTCCGATGCGCGGTGCCAATGTAAGAGCCGGTGTGCGTGTTACATTTGAAGAGGCGATCTTTGGCTGTACAAAAGAGCTGGAACTGACATTAAAAGAAGAGTGTACAACCTGTCATGGCTCCGGTGCGAAACCGGGAACCAGTCCGGTCACATGTACAAAGTGTAATGGTAAAGGTAAGATCGTTTATACACAGCAGTCTTTCTTTGGCCAGGTTCAGAACGTGCAGACTTGTCCGGATTGTCGCGGAACAGGTAAGATCGTAAAAGAAAAATGTTCCGATTGTTACGGAACCGGCTATATTTCCAAGAAGAAGACCATTCAGGTTACGATCCCGGCCGGTATTGACAACGGTCAGAGCATTCGTATCGCAGGCAAAGGTGAACCGGGCGTTAACGGCGGTGAGCGTGGCGATCTGTTGGTAGAGGTAACTGTATCCAGACATCCGGTATTCAAACGTCAGGACACTACCATTTTCTCCACAGTGCCGATTTCCTTTGCAACGGCAGCTCTTGGCGGAACCATTCGCATTAAGACAGTAGACGGTGATGTTGAGTACGAGGTAAAACCGGGTACACAGACCGATACAAAAGTTCGTCTGGCTCGCAAAGGTGTTCCGACACTCAGAAATAAAAATGTCCGCGGTGACCACTATGTAACTCTCGTGATCACAGTTCCGGAAAAACTGACAGAAGAGCAGAAAGAGGCCCTCAGACGCTTCGATGATGCGATGAATGGTATCTCTTCCGACTCGGATGATGATAAGAAGAAAAAGAAGGGTTTCTTCAGTAAGTTTACAGATTAATTGAAAGTAATACATGACAATAAAAAGATGACACCGATCTCTTGGGAATATAGTCCATAAGATCGGTGTTATTTTTGTGCATTTTTGTGGTGGCTGAAACGTTAACATATATTTGACGGAGTTTTAGATTAGGAGTATAATGAAAGGTGGGCATATTCGTAAGGGATATATGAAACCGGACGGAGACTCCCCAAAATATATTATGAGTGAGGGAAAAGGTATGTTTCAAAAGGTATGGGACAAGCTTGAAAGCAAAGGCCCGATGCCGGGATATAAGCCGGCAGTCAGCAAAGAAAGTTTTACTTTCTTGATCATGTTTTTTCTGTTTTTTGGTCTTGTAGGAAGGAAGATGGGCCTTGTAAATATGGTAAATACCATGATGAATACAGCCCATTTATTACTGATGGATACCGTGTTTTATATTATGGCTATCGCGGTACTGGCCGGAGCTATTTCCGGTTTATTTACAGAGTTTGGTGTTGTAGCGTTGATCAACCGTATTTTATCACCGCTTATGAAACCGCTTTACAATCTTCCGGGTGCCAGTATTCTTGGTGTTCTGACAACATACTTATCGGATAATCCGGCGATCCTGACATTAGCAGATGATGACGGCTTCCGTTGTTTCTTTAAAAAATATCAGCTTCCGGCGCTGACAAACCTTGGTACCGCGTTTGGTATGGGCATGATCATCACAGCCTATATGATCGGTCTGAAAGCACCGAGCGGAGAATCTATGATCGCTCCGGCATTGATCGGTAATCTGGGTGCAGTACTTGGAAGTATTGTCAGTGTAAGAATCATGCTGTTCTTTACAAAGAAAGAGTATGGTACAACTGATTTTTGTGAGGTAAGCGGCAATAGCCAGGTGGATCTTCAGAAATATCGTAAGATTCATGAAGGCAGCTGGGGCGGCAGATTTATGGCTGCGATGCTCGATGGCGGTAAAGCCGGTGTTGAGATGGGCATGGCGATCATTCCGGGTGTTCTGATCATCTGCTCTCTGGTACTTCTTCTTACTAATGGTCCGGCAGACGGTGGTCTGTATACCGGCGGTGCTTATGAAGGCGTTGCATTCCTTCCGTGGGTAGGCGAGCAGATCAGCGGTATCTTAAGACCGTTATTTGGATTTGCAAGTCCGGAAGCGATCGCAGTTCCGATCACAGCACTTGGCGCTGCGGGAGCAGCGATCGGTCTGATCCCGAAGATGCTGGAAACAGGCGCTGCAGGCGGAAATGAAATTGCTGTATTTACTGCAATGTGCATGTGTTGGAGTGGTTACCTCAGCACACACGTAGCGATGATGGACAGCTTAAAGTGCAGTAAGATGACCGGTAAGGCTATCTTAAGCCATACATTTGGCGGTCTGTTCGCTGGTATTTCTGCGCACTGGATCTATACATTGCTGATCCTGTAATCATGGAGTAGCGGTAATGAAAAAAGCATCGATCCTTCTCCTTTTGAGTGTATTGATTCTGTTTGTGCTTAGCGGATGCGGAAATAAAGAAACAAGAGATTTTCACATCG
>JAZRLX010000111.1:0-3414 GCA_045647085.1 Pilosibacter sp. | reverse complement strand
CTCCACCATTCTCACCTGTCATCACTTCTGCAAGGTTTACAATCTCTGCATTTGCAAGCTCCTGATAGGAAGCAAGCTTATCTAAATTTGTCCATGTAACCATATTCGGTTCCCCCTTAAATGATATTTTTCATAACACTGCCCATATGGACCTAATTGTAATAATTATACTATTAATCTTACATTTATTCAATAGCACCACTCCATCTTTGAAGTGCTCTTTTTCCATTACTTTTTCTGAAGTCCGTCAAAGAATTTGCGATACATTGCCATTTCAGCCTCTGTCTCACAGTAGAAATATACATCAATCGCATAATCATGATGCTTCGCCATCCATGCTGTTACAGCAGTTGTGGATGCGCCGATCACTGCCTCTAACGGAAGTCCCTTCATCACTGCACTTGTGCACGGGAATGTAATGCTCTTACAGTTTAATTCTTTCGCTGCGTTCATACAGTTCAGGTAGCTGTCCAGAAGATCTTTTGTATTTGTCTGGGCAGAATGCTCCGGAACATTGACAAACAGTACATATTTTCCATGAATCTGCTCGCGTCCCTGTACCACAGTTACATCCGCTGTCTCCATCGCTTCTCCCTGAAGTGCTTTTTTGATGACCTCATCATAGCCTTCGCCGCCTGCCTGACGGATCGCAGAATCTAACGCCAGATTTCCGCTGATGGAAGCGTCTGTCGGACATACGATTGCGTCTGTATGTAAATTTGCAGTTTCTGCCTGGATCAGTGTAATATGAGAGATCGGTTTTACACGGAGAATATTGGCAAAGAACTCCAGCTTTGCATTAAAGTTCTGCATGAATGGGTTCACGATGATTCCATCACACATCTTCTGGGAAGTGAGCATAAGAAGGAGTTCTTTTAATCCCATAACTCCGATTTCCATCTTATTTCCCTGTTTTTCCATCGCCATCTGAACCGGAAGGATCTTAGTCATATCTGTGAATAACGGAAATAATTTGTGACCTGCTTTGTCGCCCATCATGGCAAATTCACGTCTTGTATTTCCGTTTCTTGTCTCACTTCTAAATAAGATCAGACACTGCTTTCCTTCCTGCATGGAGCGTGCAAAAGCATTGATAACACCATGCAGCTCTACTTCACCTTTTCCCGCCTGATGTGTTCTGATCGCATTAAAAATATCTGATAAAATTACATTTTCTTCTTTTTTCATCTGTTCCATTGTAACTTCTCCCTGACATACATTTTCCGTTTTTGCGGATTCATTTTACTATTGTATCATAACTTTTCCCAAAGAAAAAGAGGAAGATTCCCGGCATATGGGAATCTCCCTCAAACATTAAAGGACCCTAGTTCATGTCGTCTTGACTGCTACAGCCGCCCTGACGTTTTTTCGCGCAAGTTCCTGCATGCGGACAGCCGATGCATGTAACACCGCGTTTCTTCTCTCTTCGAATGTAGTATATGGCTGATCCGACAATGATCAACAAGATTGCTACAACAATGATATCTGCCATACAGAAACTCCTTTTCGTCAATTATTTTTTCTCATTTTTCTTTATGAGGCTGAATACGATCGCTGCGATCACGATCACTACAATGAGGCCCGGGATAAATCCGCCGCCAACAGTACCTTCTGTGATCAGTGTACCGATCTGGTATACGAAGAATGCCACGATGAAACCTGTTGCAAACTGAAGTGCAACACCTCCCCAGAACCACTTTCTATCGTTAATCTCAGAATTCATCGCACCAAGTGCTGCAAAGCACGGCGGAGTGAACAGGTTGAACATCAGATAAGCCAGTGCTGCGACTTTTGTAAGTCCCATAGCAACCGCTACTTCGTTTGCACCGCCAACCAGTGCAAGTTCTTCTGTATCGATGAAGTTTGTGATCGCAAAGCAAACTGCCAGTGTACCAACAACGTTTTCTTTTGCGATGAGGCCTGTAACAGCTGCCGCTGCAAGCTGCCAGGAGGCAAAACCTACGATCGGGATCAGTAAGTAAGAGAACGGGCCTGCAATACCTGCAAGGATGGATGTACTTTCCATACCCTCTTCCACAAGCTGGAGCCGGAAGTTAAAGGACTGCATGATCTGTACTGCTGTGTTACAAATAAGAATGATCGTACCAGCTTTGATGATATAAGATTTACCACGCTCAAGCATGGACATAAATGCTCGGTATAAGCTTGGGATCTTGTACTCCGGAAGCTCCATAATAAAGAAGGATTTCTTTGCCTTATGGCCAGCCACCTTATTTACAAGAAGCGCGCCAAAGAAGATCAGAAGAATACCAGCAAAGTACATAGTCGTACCAACCCATGTTGCATCCTCAAAGAATGCTCCTGCGAATAATGCGATAACCGGAAGTTTCGCACCACATGGCATAAACGGAGCTAACATTGCTGTTGCTCTGCGCTCACGCTCGTTACGGATCGTACGACAAGCCATAACACCCGGGATCGCACAGCCGGTACCGATCACCATCGGGATAACGGATTTACCGGAAAGACCAACCTTTTTGAAGATCGGATCCATAACTACAGATACACGAGCCATGTAACCACAGTCTTCAAGTAATGCGATCAAGAAATACATTACCATTACAAGTGGTAAGAAACCAACGACTGCACCAACACCACCGATGATACCGTCGATCAGGAGCGCCTGTAAGAACGGAGAAGCATTTTCCACCATACCTGCAGCCACTTCCTGGAAACTCTCGATCCAGCCAACCAGTAGATCTGCAATCGCCGGACCAAGTGTGGACTGGGAAATATCAAATACGAGGAACATCACTACTGCAAAGATCGGAATACCGAGGAATTTGTTCGTAAGGATGTCATCGATCTTATCATGGAAGTTTGTGTCTTTTGTAAGAACCTTACGGGACTCAACTTCTTTTACTACTTTATTTACAAATTCGAATCGCTTTCTGTCCGCTGCTTTCACTGCTTCTTTGCTCGTAAGATCTACATCTCCCTGCACATACGGAGCTTTCTGCACCTTGCCTTTTAAGGATACTGCAACCTTTACCACTTCCGCAAGTCCTTTATCGCTGCCGGATGTAGAAACTGTCTTCACAACCGGGCAACCCAATAATTTGGAAAGCTGGTCTGCATCAATCTCTGTTTCTTTCTTCTCATTGACATCGCTCTTATTCAGAGCTACAACTACCGGAATACCAAGCTCTAAAAGTTGTGTTGTGAAGAATAAGCTGCGACTCAAGTTTGTAGCATCTACGATGTTGATGATCGCATCCGGATGCTCATTTTTTACATAGCTGCTTGTCACGCTTTCTTCGGAAGTAAACGGAGACATGGAATATGCGCCCGGTAAGTCAACGGCAACCAGATCCTCACTTCCATTATAGTAATTCTTTTTGATCGGACTTTCTTTCTTATCAACGGTTACGCCGGCCCAGTTACCAACCTTCT
>JAZRLX010000110.1:0-3508 GCA_045647085.1 Pilosibacter sp. | reverse complement strand
GTTGTACCAGCCTCATAGTCTGTCAGGCTCTGTACGAAGAGAACCTGATGAGCCAGTTCTTCGATCGCATTGATACCATCCTTGTGCGCATTTCCTGCATGGGCAGCTTTACCGTGGATTGTCACATTGAACTTCATATTACCTTTACGACCTGTTTTCAGATCGCCGGCTGCTGTACACGGCTCCGGAACCAGAGCTGCTTTTGCATCTTTTACATTCTCTTTGATGATCTCTGTGGAGTCTTTACTTCCTGTCTCCTCATCACCATTAAATACGCAGACAATCTGATTACCCGGATCGATTCCAAGATCCTGATAAGCCTTGATCGCCCAGATAGCAGAAACAAGACCGCTCTTCATATCGTAAACGCCCGGTCCTTTTAACTTGTTTCCATCAACCACATATGGAAGTGCTCCGATCGGATGTACTGTATCGTAGTGACCAACGATCACTACTTTCTCGCCTTCGCCGTACGCGAACTTAACAACATCATGACGACCCTTTGTTTCATATACAAAAGGTTCGATACCTGTTCTGTCGATGATCAACTTCTCTAAGAACTTTCTAACCTCAAGAAGCTCATCCAGATCAGATGTGCTGGCTTCCACCAGTGTGAAATTCTTTAAATCTTCAAAGATCTCTGCTTCATGCTCTTTGTAATAATTTAAAATCTTCTGTTCCATGTTGTACCCCCTGATACATTTACTTTTTAATTACTTTGATACGTTTCCATTTACCTGTCAGATACCAGCTAAAGGAAATAATATAGTTAGCAGCCCATCCCATCGGAACTGCCATCCATGCTACCTGAATACCATAAATCGGTGCAAACACATTTGTTACAATAACGCGGATAGAAAGGTTTACAAGGTTTGCAGTTGTAAACGCTGCCACGTCTCCGGCTCCTCGAAGAAGTCCATCCACGGACTGCTTGAGACCAATGAAGGAGTAGAAGAAGGAAAGGAAGGTAATGAATTCGATACCAACCGCATACGCCTCTCCGCTTGTATCCTCCAGGAACAGAGAAATAAAGAAATCACCAAACAGCTGGTACATAATGCAAAGGAAAAGACCGGTAGATAAAACAATCACATAGCTCATCTTGTAGCCTTCTTTTACTCGATCTAATTTTCCTGCACCAATATTCTGCGCCGTAAATGTGGACATGGCATTTCCCATAGCCAGCATCGGAACAATGCTCAGAGACTCGATTCTTGTACCTGCTGCATAACCTGCCAGTGCTGCGGAACCGAAGCTGTTGACACAAGACTGAACCAGTAAAATACCAATGTGAACGATGGACTGCTGCAAAGTAGACGGAACCGCAATTCGTAACATAGTCGGAACAACTGTCTTATCATAAATCGCCGACTTTTCTTCACACTCGTAACCATTCAATTTCTTCATTAATAAAATGAAGGAAATGATCGCGGATGTTCCCTGAGCGATCAATGTCGCGATCGCAACACCACGCACACCCTGATGGAATGCAATTACAAATACCAAGTCAAGAACAATGTTCAGCAGTGAAGAAAAAATAAGTAAATACAGAGGCTTTTTGGAATCTCCTAATGAGTTGAAGATAGATGCCTGAATGTTGTACATAAACAGGAACGGAAGTCCCATAAAATAAATCTTTAAGTACACACCTGCATCATAAAAAATATCTTCCGGTGTATTTACCCAAGTCAAAATCTGATCATTAAAAATAAGACCAAATGTCGCCAGACAGAGTGCGATCAAAAGGAAATTGATCATCATCGTGTACGCAGCTGTCTTCATCTTCGCAATTTTTCCGGCTCCGAAAAACTGAGAAACAACAACTGCACAACCATTACCACCTCCGATTGCGATCGCAATAAAGACGTTGGTAATCGCTGCGGATGCACCAACAGCTGCCAGTGCATACTCACCAACAAATCGTCCAACGATCACGGAGTCTGTAATGTTGTAAAACTGCTGGAATAAATTTCCCAGGATCATTGGGATTACAAACATCAGAAGCGCCTTGCCCGGATGGTCTGTAATCATGTTATACTTCTTTTTTGTAGTTGACATAATATTACTGCCCTTTCTAAACTACTTCTTTATTTTACAATCGAGATCTTTCTAAAAAATTTCCCTCGTAATGTTCGTTTAACCATGCGACTGCTTCGAGAATACCATTTTCACCAAACGGAACCTCATGTGTCACTTTCTTTTCATCGGCCGTCATTGCAAAATTAAACGGTCCCGGCCACGCAATCGCCTGAATCTGATCTCCATCATCATTACTGATTTTTTTTAACATAAAATTCATTCCACGGTAACTGCCCGTAAACGCACTCTTCTTTAAAAATGGAACTGAGATCATTCCTGTAAGATCAATCATATTCGTATACCTCCACTCTTTATCTTACCATGAATTTGTCCTTCTGCCTATTGAAATTTACACGCTTTGTCGCTATACTGTAAGAAAGCATTTTAAGAAAGGAATACCTGCTATGAAAAACATGATCAAAACCCTCGTAGACGCTTACGAGTCAAAATTGCTGGAAACACGTCACCATCTCCATGAGAATCCGGAACTTTCTTTCCAGGAATATAAAACTGCCGACTACATCCGCGAAAATCTTAAAAACATGGGCATTGAACTTCAGGAAGGCATTTCCGGAACAAGCACTGTCGGAATCTTAAAGGGATCCGAGCCAGGTCCATGCATTGCATTTCGCGCTGACATCGATGCTCTTCCGGTTGTAGAAAATAATGATCTTCCTTACAAATCTAAAACTCCGGGCATCATGCATGCTTGCGGTCACGATACACATGTTGCTTGTTTACTGACATTGGCGGATGTCCTTTCTTCCCATAAGGAGCTGGTAAAAGGAACTGTCAAATTCGTCTTCCAGGCCGCTGAAGAAAAACTCCCGGGCGGCGCAAAACAGCTCTGCGCAGATGGTGTTATGAACGACGTGGATTTTATCTTTGGCATGCATAGTTCTTCCGGATATCCGCTTGGAACAATCGTAGTTTCCCACGGTGTCAGCTCCGCTGCTATCGGTATTTACGAAGTAACTGTACACGGAAAAGGCGGTCACGGAAGTTCTCCGCACGAATGCCTGAACCCGGTTCCGGTCGCTTGCATGGTTGCAAACACTCTGAACCAGATCATGGGTGAGAAAAAGAGTCCGACAGAAAGCGGCGTATTCACGGTTTCCTACATCAACGGCGGTCAGTATCCGAACATCATCACTGATGATGTAACCCTCGGCGGAAATGTACGTACTCTGGACAATCAGTTAATTCTCAACATCTTCAAGAATATTGACGGTGTCAGCAAAGGAATCTGTGAAGGTTACGGACTCACTTGTGACGTTACCACAACAGTTGGTTATCCTGCAACCGTAAACACTCCGGAATACGCAGACCTGATTCAGAACGCTGCAGAAGAAATTGGTTACAATGTAATTGAAACACCAACATCTCACGGCGGCGAAGACTTTGCTTATTATGTGATGGAAAAACCGGG
>JAZRLX010000109.1:0-3592 GCA_045647085.1 Pilosibacter sp. | reverse complement strand
ACGCTTCTGCTGATACCATCTGTACCAAGAACACCTACAACAGTTGTAACACCACCTTCAACGAGGTTAGAAAGTTCCACACGCGGAGCCTGAGTCTTGAAGCTGCCTTCTCCGCCGCCGCCTGTGATATGAACATGGCGGTCGATGATGCCCGGAGTCACGATCTTGCCTGCAGCATCGATCACTTCTGCACCGTCAAAATCCGGTAATGTATCTGCCATTCTTTCAATTTTTCCGCCTGCAACCAGAATATCTTTTTTTCCGATATATTCCGGAGCGTATACTTCTGCATTTCTGATTAATAACATGGTTAAGCCCCCCTGCTTAAATATTGCTTATGCCCTTAGTATAGCACAAGACTATTCCTTTTCCAAATATTTCTTCACATAATAACCGGTGTAAGACTCTTTGCATTCCGCTACTTCTTCCGGTGTACCGCGAGTGATCACGGTACCTCCGCGGTCTCCGCCTTCCGGTCCCATATCGATCAGATAATCGGCCGTCTTGATCACGTCCAGGTTGTGCTCGATAACCACAACTGTATTTCCACCGTCGGATAAACGACGCAAGATCTCCACAAGTTTGTGTACATCTGCAAAATGCAGACCCGTCGTCGGTTCATCCAGAATGTAAATTGTTTTTCCGGTTCCTCGTCTGGAAAGCTCCGTCGCCAGCTTGATACGCTGCGCCTCACCTCCGGACAACTGTGTCGATGGCTGACCCAGCTTAATATAAGAAAGTCCCACTTCATTTAACGTGTTGATCTTTCTTGCAATGGATGGAACATTTTCGAAGAACTTCGCTGCTTCTTCAACAGTCATATCCAGAACATCAAAGATGCTCTTTCCTTTATATTTGACATCCAGTGTTTCTCGATTGTATCGTTTTCCACCGCATACCTCACATGGAACATATACGTCCGGAAGGAAATGCATCTCGATCTTAATAATACCGTCACCGCTGCAGGCTTCACATCGTCCGCCTTTTACATTGAAACTAAAACGTCCTTTATTGTAACCTTTCGCCTTTGCATCGGTTGTGGATGCAAACAGGTCACGGATCAGATCAAATACTCCGGTATATGTTGCCGGGTTGGAACGAGGAGTTCTTCCGATCGGAGACTGGTCGATGGCAATGATCTTGTCCAGCTGCTCCACACCCTCGATGGAATCATGTTTTCCTGATATAGTTCTTGCACGGTTCAGTTTCTTCGCCAACGCCTTATATACGATTTCATTGATCAGAGAACTCTTGCCGGAACCGGATACACCTGTCACGCAGGTCATTACTCCCAGCGGAATCTCTACGTCAACATTTTTCAGGTTATTTTCCTTCGCGCCACGCACCGTCAGCCATCCGGTCGGAATGCGGCGCTCCTTTGGTACCGGGATCTTTCTTCTGCCGCTGAGATAATCACCGGTGATCGATTTTTCACACTGCATGATCTCTTCCGCAGTACCGACCGCCACGATCTCTCCACCGTGAGAACCGGCTCCCGGTCCGATATCTACGATGCAGTCTGCCGCCAGCATCGTGTCTTCATCGTGCTCCACCACGATCACACTATTGCCCAGATCACGAAGATGTATCAGTGTCTTTAATAATTTATCATTGTCCCTCTGGTGCAGTCCGATACTCGGCTCATCCAGAATATACGCCACACCAACCAGACCGGAACCGATCTGAGTCGCCAGACGGATTCTCTGGGCCTCGCCTCCGGACAGTGTTCCTGTCGCACGCGATAAGGAAAGATAGTCCAGACCTACGTTGATCAGGAAACTGATTCTTGCACGGATCTCTTTTAAGATCTGTTCGCCGATCATCTCCTGCATTGAAGATAATTTCAGTCCATCGATAAACTCACGGAACTTCACAATGGACATATTAGTCGCTTCATAAATATTCAGTCCGCCAACGGTAACCGCAAGGGAGCCCGGTTTCAGTCGCTGTCCATGGCAGGCTGCACACGGTGTGAAGCGCATGAATGTCTCATACTCTGCCTTACTGGACTGAGAAAATGTCTCGCGGTAACGACGATTGACATTTTCGATCAGACCTTCGAATGCCACATCATAAACGCCGGTTCCACGCTGTCCTGTATAGTGAACCTTTACAGATTTTCCACCAGTTCCGTGGATCAGCACATCGTGAACTTCTTTGGAATACTGCTCAAACGGAGTATCCAGATCAAAGTTGTACTCTTTCGCAAGTGCATCTAAGATTGCTCTGGAAAAGCTTCCTTCCTTGGAACAGGACTGCCATCCCATCACCACGATCGCTCCCTCATTGATGCTTAAAGATTTGTCCGGAATCATCAGATCCTCGTCAAACTCCATCTTATAACCCAGACCGAAACAATCCGGACAGGCGCCGAACGGATTGTTGAAGGAAAAGCTTCGCGGCTCCACTTCTTCGATGCTGATACCGCAATCCGGGCAGGAAAAACTCTGACTGAAGTTGATCGGTTCTCCGTCCACGATATCAAGTACCATCAGACCATCCGCCAGCTTCATAACTGTCTCAATGGAATCTGTCAGACGTTTTTCGATTCCCTCTTTTACAACAAGTCGGTCCACAACAATTTCAATATTGTGCTTAATATTTTTATCTAATTCGATGGTCTCACTTAGCTCATGCAGATTCCCGTCGATACGAACACGCACGTATCCGCTCTTTTTCGCCTGCTCCAACACCTTTTCATGGCGTCCCTTACGTCCGCGGACGATCGGAGCCAGCAGCTGGATCCTGGTCCGCTCCGGAAGCTCCATGATCTGGTCCACCATCTGATCCACAGTCTGTTTTCGGATCTCTCTTCCGCACTTCGGACAATGCGGGATACCGATCCTCGCATACAAGAGTCGCATATAATCGTAGATTTCAGTCACAGTTCCGACGGTTGAACGCGGATTACGGTTCGTAGACTTCTGGTCGATGGAAATAGCCGGGGATAGTCCTTCAATGCTCTCCACATCCGGTTTCTCCATCTGACCAAGGAACTGACGCGCATAAGAAGACAGAGACTCCATATATCGTCTCTGACCTTCTGCATAAATTGTATCAAATGCAAGGGAGGATTTACCGGAACCGGAAAGTCCTGTCAGGACAACCAGTTCATTTCTCGGTACATCCACCGAAATATTTTTCAAATTGTGCTCACTGGCACCTCGAATCTTAATATACTGTTTTGGCATTGATATTCTCCTTTCGAGTATACCAAGTATACCACACTTCTCGTTCTCGCGCAAACACTTGTTCGCATGAACAATATGGATTTTCTCCGATTCCATCTCGTTGCTCAAACAAAAAGAGGCCCTATTCTGAGCCTCTTCTTGCATCATATGATTCAATTAGTCGTTGACAACCTCAATATTATAAGAACCACCGGATTTGGTAACTTTATATTTCACACCATTACCATCCTTAACAGTGCCGCTGGTCTTTACTTTACCGCTCTCATTTACAAGATATCGTTTTACCTCACCGTCATCGTTAATCTCAACAATCTGATATTTCATACCTTCTTCCGCACAAAGCATCAGACCATTTTCAAGTCGGAGGCCAAGCGGTCTTAGGAAGACAATTAGGGGCTACA
>JAZRLX010000108.1:0-9184 GCA_045647085.1 Pilosibacter sp. | reverse complement strand
TTTTTTCACATTTCAAACACAATCGTCTGGTAAAGTTTAAAATGGGAAATCCAACACAATCGGATTGAATTTGGGAGGAATATGGTTATGATGAATGGAAGATATATGATGTCCCTTGCTGTGGTTTGTGCTGCTTCAACTGCAATGGCTGCAACTTCGTATGGAGCTACCACAACAATGAATATGGAAAAAAAGGCGATGGATCTGATGGGAATCATGTCTGCGACGGATTTACAAGCTTATGTTACAAGAGGTGAATTTGCAAGAATGCTGGTACGTGCTTCAGAGTATCGTCACGTGGACACTACCATAAGCAATGTTTCTGTATATGCAGATGTTTTATATAACAGCGAGTATGCAAGCGCAGTTCGCATCGCGGCGACCAATGAATGGATGACCGGATATCTGGGCGGTAACTTCAGAGCGGAGCAGGGCGTGACACTTCGCGAGGCAGCAAGATCTATTTTGGCCGTGTTGGGATATACCAATTCTGATTTTGCAGGAAATATCAATGAAAATCGTATGTCGAAGTTCTCGGAGCTTGGTTTAGATGCAAATATCAAAAAGGGGTATAACGATGTTTTGACAAAACAAGATTGTGTACATTTATTCTACAATTTGATGAAAGCGAAGATGAAAAGCGGAAGTACATACGGCTCTAAAACATTTAACCTGACTTTTACATCCGATGGTGAGATTAATATGGCATCTGTAATGGATGACAGTATGAAGGGACCGAAGGTGATCGGCAATGGAGATAAACTGGATGATGTGATTCCATTCTCCCTGAGCAAAGCTACCATGTTCTTAGATGGTTATTCTTCAGATGAAGATTCCATCGACGACCACGCGGTCATTGTTTATTATCATGAAAGCACAAAGACTATTTTTGCTTATTCCGATGATGGAGAAACCAAGGGCGCAACATCCGGCGAATTGACATCTATTTATTATGATTCAACTGATCCGTTCAAACCGATATCCATTGAGCTGGACTCCGATGATCAGGGAAATGCAGAAGGCGGAGATATTTTTAAACTTACATCTTCTGAGATCCAGTATCTGTTCTCTATTTACGGAGAATTTAAGGTTGGCGACGATATCGTGATTGTTTGGGAAAAGAGCGGTAACGGGGAAAATGCAGCTTATACTGCGGTAGATGCGGTTGAAGATTAATTTAGAAGGAGCATCTGAGTGATGAGTGAAAATAAAGAGTTAATGGAAACAAAATCGGCAGAGAAAAAGCAGGGAAGTAAGAAGAAAAAGAAGAAAGTGAAAAACTTCGTGATCGCAGGTGCTGTACTGGCAGCAGTTGGTGTGGGCGGATATCTGTTTATGCAGAATAAGAAAAAAGAAGTTATGTCTTCTGTAGCGACAGCAGTACAGACTGCGACCGTTACTCGTATGAATATTTCTTCCGAGCTTTCTGCATCCAGCTCTCTTTCTCCAAAAGATACCTATGAGCTGACCGCTCTTGTGGAAGGTGAAGTTCTGGAAGCGCCGTTTGAAGAAGGCGATGTGGTGGAGAAAGGACAGGTCCTTTATGTGATCGATGCGACTTCTATGGATTCGGAGGTGAGCTCCGCAGAGACTAGTCTGGTGCGTGCGCAAGAAAACCTGCAGACTGTTCAGGAAGAGTACAATGAGGCTGTCAGCAAGGTTACGGGGAATACATATAAGGCGACAAAGACAGGATATATTAAGGAGTTATTGATCAGCGAAGGCGATAAAGTTGGCAATGGAACAAAAATTGCAGAACTTTACGATGATTCGATCATGAAGATCACAGTTCCGTTCCTTTCCACAGAGGCGGATCAGATTGTAGTGGGAAATGAAGCAATCGTAACATTGGAGGATACAGGCGAACAGCTTCCAGGAACAGTTACAATTGTCAGCAGTCTGGAAGAGGTCCTTTCCGGTGGTCGTCTTGTAAAGGCTGTTACGATCGAAGTTGCCAATCCGGGCGGTTTAACAACTTTGACACAGGCGACAGCTTCTGTCGGAAGTTTCGTGTGCAGCAATGAGGGTACATTTACGGCAAAAACGGAGGCTGTGTTATCTGCAGATCTTTCCGGCAGCAGCAGTCTGGAAGTCGGAAGCATGCTGGTAACAGAGGGAAGTTATGTGACAAAAGGAACTCCGCTGTTTACTGCAACTTCTAAGTCAGTTAAGAAGTACATCGACAGCTTTGAAAACAGCGTGGAGTCTGCAAAAGACAGTTTGAAAAATGCAGAAAATAAATTAACCAATACACAGGATAGTCTTGATAACTATACGATCACCGCACCTATTTCCGGTACCGTGATCCGTAAGAATGCAAAAGTTGGAGATAATGTTACAAAAGGTTCCGGAAGTTCTGCACTTGCAGTAATCTATGATCTCTCTGCTATGACATTGGAAATGTCCGTGGATGAACTGGATGTGAGAAATGTAAAAGCCGGTCAGGATGTTACGATCACAGCTGATGCGATTGAAGGAGAAGTATTCTCCGGAACTGTTACCAATGTTAGTTTGCAGAGCAGCTACTCTCAGGGTGTTACAAACTATCCGGTAACAATTACAATGGAAGAAACTGGCGATCTGCTTCCGGGTATGAACGTGGATGTAGAAATTATTTTGGAGCAGTCTGAAAATGCGCTGGTAATTCCGGTTGGCGCGCTGATGCGTGGCAACCGTGTGTATGTGAAATCTGATTCTGCGTCAGAGCAGGGGGCGGCTGGCAAGAGTGAAAGAGGAGAAAGACCGTCCATGCCGGAAGGAATGGGAACAGGCATGCAGCAGGCTGGTGTTCCGGAAGGATTTACAGCCGTTCGTGTAGAAACAGGGATCGTAACAGATGATTATGTAGAGATTCTTTCCGGACTTTCTGAAGGTGATGAAGTGTACGTGGATCCGAGCGCAGGTACAACCATGAATATGTTCCAGATGGGAGGATTCCCGGGAGGAATGCAGATGGGCGGAATGCCAAACAGAATGTCCGGAGGCGCAAGCAACCGTGGCGGAATGCCAAGCGGCGGTATGGGCGGTAGACCATAGCGAGAGGAGGAGTTCCATATGGGAGAAAACAAGAATGCTCCTTTAATCGAACTGAAGGATATTTACAAAATTTATACCATGGGTGATGAGGAAGTTCGCGCGAATGACGGAATCAACCTCATGATCCGGAAAGGCGAATTTGTAGCGATCGTCGGCAAATCCGGAAGCGGTAAATCAACATTAATGAATATCATTGGAGCTCTGGATGTTCCTACAGACGGCACATATCTGTTAGGCGGAAATGATGTAGGAGAGATGACAGACAATGAACTGGCAGAAATCCGCAATACCATGATCGGATTTATTTTCCAGCAGTACAATCTGCTTCCGAAACTGACGATTTTTGAGAATGTAGAGTTGCCGTTATTATACTGTGGAATGGATAAACTGCGCAGAAGAGAGCGCGTCATGGAATCATTGGAGCGTGTCGGACTGACAGAGAAACATAAAAAATATCCAAATCAGCTTTCCGGCGGTCAGCAGCAGCGAGTTTCCATTGCAAGAGCGCTTGCAGGATATCCGTCTCTGATCCTCGCAGATGAGCCGACAGGAGCGCTGGATTCCAAGACAGGGCGCGAGGTTCTGGATTTCCTCAGACAGCTCAATGAAGAAGGAAACACGATCATCATCATTACCCACGACAATTCCATTGCCCTGGAAGCAAAGCGTGTAGTACGGATTCACGATGGTAAAATCAATTTTGACGGAGATGTGAAAGACTATGCTGCAATCATTTAAACTGGCTCTGCGAAGCATTTGGGGCAACAAATTGCGTTCGTTTTTAACCATGTTGGGTATTATCATTGGTGTGGCATCTGTTATCATTCTGGTAAGTATCGTAAATGGATATATGTCCTATACGATGAACAGCTTCACCAGTATGGGAGTAAATCAGATTACGGTCAATGTCAGATCGATTCCATCCAGAACCGTTGACGTGGATGAGGTTTACGAATTTTATGAAGAGAATTCGGAGTTGTTTGCACAGATGACACCAACCGTTTCTGTCAGTGCGACTGTGAAACATGAGTCTGATACAATGAGCTCTACTTCCGTCGGGGGATACGGTGAAGAATATATCGATATCAAAGGATATGAGATCGGTTACGGAAGAAATCTGGTGTATGCAGATATGCTTTCCAGACAGAAAGTGGCTGTGATCGGTGCCTACGTGGCCTCTGAGCTTTACGGAGGCGGTCAGGATGCCATTGGTGAAGATATCAAGCTGAACGGCGAGGTATTTACCGTTGTTGGTGTTGTGGAGCAGCAAACAGAAGATATGGCTGATTTTGATGATGGCTGTACGGACGATTTTGTATGGATCCCGTATTCCCGAGCGACAAAAATGGGACGAAATGCGACCATCAGTAACTATACATTTACTTCCCATGATATCAATGACACAGATGCTTGTGTTGCAGCTCTGGAGAGTTTTCTTGAGGAGAAAATGAAGAGTGACAGTTTTTATACGGTCACAGCAATGAGCAGTTTGATGAATTCTCTTAATGAGATGATCGCGATGATGTCCATGCTGCTTGGCGGTATTGCAGGCATTTCCCTGCTGGTAGCCGGAGTTGGTGTTATGAACATCATGTTGGTTTCTGTAACTGAACGTACAAGGGAAATTGGTATTCGTAAAGCACTGGGAGCGAAGAAGAGCGTGATCATGCAGCAGTTCGTCATTGAAGCGGCTGTGACCAGTACCATCGGCGGCATCATCGGTATCGTGGTTGGCGGTCTGGCAAGCACCGGTATCGGCAAATTAATGGGAATTGATTCACCGCCGACACTGATGGCTGTCATTGTGTCATTCAGCGTATCTGTTGGAATTGGATTGATCTTTGGATATATGCCTGCCAACCGTGCTGCAAATTTAAGTCCGATCGACGCACTGAGAAGCGAATGATTTTTACGATTGTTTAACAGGAAATCATTGGAAAAACGTGACAAATTACCCTGCAGCGATTATAATGGAAGCGGCGGCCTTTTGGTCAGCCGCTTTTATGAATGAAAATGAAAGATGAGGAAATAATATATGAGAGTTGCGGATATGCATTGCGATACACTTCTTGGTCTGGTTGGAAAACGTATGAATGGTGAAAATGCCGGAATCTGGGAGAATGATCTACATATTGACTTGCAGAAGATGAAAAAGGGTAACTACCTTCTTCAGAACTTTGCCATGTTTGGACATATGGAAAATCTGAAAGAGATCATGCCGCTTCCGGAATATGGATTCCGTCTTGCTGACCTGTTCCTTACAGAGATGAGAAAATATCCGGATCAGATCGGTATTGTAAGAAGTTATAAAGATATTGAAGAGAACATGAAGGCCGGAAGAATGTCTGCCATGCTGACTATGGAAGAAGGCGCGATCTGCGAAGGTAAGCTGGAGTATTTACGCATTTTCTACGAGCTTGGTGTTCGTATGTTCACATTTACATGGAACTTTGCTAATGAACTGGCTTGGCCGAATAAAGTGATCCCGGGCGCTTTGGCACCGAGCGGACTTGCAGCACCGGGTAAATTTGTACCGGAGACAGAGCACGGTCTTACAGAGAAAGGATTTGAATTCCTTGCAGAGATGGAGCGTCTTGGCATGATCTTAGACGTTTCCCATTTAGGAGACAAAGGTATTTTTGACGTGATCGAATATGCGACAAAACCGTTTGTTGCCAGCCATTCCAATGCACGTGCGATCTGTGGACATGCGAGAAACCTCAGCGATGAGATGATCCGTGGTCTGGCTGAAAAAGGTGGTGTTATGGGTATGAACTATTGCCCGGCATTCTTACGTGACCGCGAACTTTGGAGTGAAGGACAGAATGTATCCTTGGATGATATCGTTCGTCATATCCGCCACATCATCAATGTTGGCGGCATTGACTGTATTGGTCTTGGATCTGACTATGACGGAACTAACATTTCTTTCGAAATGAACGGTGCCGCAGATATGCCGATGTTAGAGCAGAAACTTCGTGAAGAAAAATTCACAGAAGATGAGATCGATAAGATCTTCTATAAAAATGTACTTCGTGTATATAAAGAAGTGCTGAAATAATTAAGAAATGAGAGGACTACATGGGAGACGATAAAGACAGGGTCGATTATATGGCCTCCATCAATAAGGCAAGAAGCAGAAAGAGAAAACCTCCGTACGCAACGTATGCAGCGATCGCGGTGGGATGTGTACTCTTATTTGCAGGGGTTGTCTTTGGTGGCAAGGCACTGATCGATCGATTCAGTAAAGAGCATACAGAGATTACGGAAGAAGCTATCGTTCCGGAAAGCAAAGAAGTTGAAGCAATTGCACTTGATCCGATCGTGGCTGCTGCCAATGAAGAAGAAATCAAGCGTCTGGAAGATATTCAGAAAGTCATCGATTCTTATACGAATCTCGGTATTGTTAAGGTAACAGGATATCTCAATATGAGAGAAAATCCGGAATCTGATGACACAGTAGTAGGAAAGCTGATGGACGGCAGTGCATGTGAGATCTTGGAGACACTGGACGGTTGGCATCGTGTCACATCCGGAGGAATCGAAGGCTACATCAGTTCTGACTATGTGCTGACAGGGGATGAAGCGATCATGGCTGCCCGTGAACTGGTTATGGACCGCGCTGTGATCATTGCAGACAGTCTGAATATTCGTAAGGAGCCGACCACAGAATCTGACGTGATTGACCGCTGCCTTCAGGGAGAGAAGTTTGAGATCATTGGAGAAACTGACGGCTGGTATCAGATTGCGAACGGATACATTTCTGCAGAGTTTGCAGAGCGTGAGTTTTCCTTAAATGAAGCCAGAAAACTGGATCTGAGAGCGATGGTGCTTAGTTATTATGATAATCCGGGTGTTTCGAATGTTTCAAACTATCTGAATATCCGACAGAAACCGGGTAAAGAGGAAAAAATCATCGGTAAACTTCCAAGTTTTGCAGGTTGTGAAATCCTTGAAGAGCAGGATGGCTGGTACAAGATCCGATCCGGTAAAATTTTAGGATATGTTAGTGCAGACTATATTCTGACCGGAGATGCAGCCAGGGAAGCAGCGATGCAGCATGCAGAACTGATGGCGATCGTAAGCACGGATGTATTAAATGCACGTATGGAGCCGACAACAGAAGCAAAGATCTGGACACAGATTACAAACAGCGAGCGTTATCATGTAGTTGAGCAGTTGGACGGCTGGGTAAAGATCGAGTTCGACGAGAGCAACGATGAAACCGGTGAATCCACATATGCGTATGTTTCCACAGACTATGTGGATGTTCGATATGCACTGGATGAGGCGATCAAGTTCTCACCGGCGGAGGAAAATGCGTCTCTTAGAAGCCGTATGGTAAACTATGCATTGAAATTCCTTGGCAATCCGTATGTTTGGGGTGGTACAAGCTTAACAAAAGGTGCGGATTGTTCAGGATTTACTCTTTCTGTTTACAAACAGTTTGGAATTTCACTTCCGCATTATTCCGGTTCTCAGGCGCAGATGGGAACTGCTGTAAAATCCGGCAATATGCGTCCGGGCGATCTGATCTTCTATGGAAACAGCAGCGGAACCATTAACCACGTTGCCATGTATATCGGTAACGGACAGGTGGTGCATGCAGCAAGTAAGAAAAGCGGTATCAAGATTTCTTCTTGGAATTATCGTAAGCCGTTAAAGATCCGCGATATCATCGGAAATAGAAAGTAATAGAATAAGAGTCTCTCTTCTGACACAAACTAAGAGAAATGTGTCAGAAGGGAGATTTTTTATGCGCAACAATCAAGTTGAAGGAGAAAAAATAAATCAGGAAGAAGAACGGATTCGGGAAAATGGACAGGCAACGTTGCAAGGACCGGGAAAAAGTAAGATCCATCTGCTTTCAATCATCGGAGAGATCGAGGGACATGAGAATCTTTCCGGAAGTACTAAGACAACAAAGTATGAGCATATTCTTCCGGAACTGGCGAAAGTGGAAGATACAGAAGAAATCGAAGGTGTACTTGTTTTGATCAATACGGTGGGTGGAGATGTGAGCTGCGGACTGGCACTTGCAGAGATGCTGGCGTCCATTAGTAAGCCGACCGTTTCTCTTGTGATCGGAGACAGTCATTCCATCGGTGTTCCGTTGGCTGTATCTACGGATTATTCCTTTATCGTACCTAGCGGAACCATGTTGGTTCATCCGGTGCGGATGTCCGGTATGTTGATCGGTACATCGAAAACCTACGAATATTTTGATATGATACAAGATCGGATTTTATCCTTCATTTCCGGACATAGTCAGGTTTCGTACGAACGAATAAAAGAATTAATGCATAATACGAAAATGCTTTCCAAAGATCTCGGCACAGTATTGGTTGGTAAAAAAGCCGTAGAAGAAGGGTTCATCAATGAGATCGGCGGAATTCAGGATGCTTTGAGAAAGCTGTATGAGATGATTGAAAACAAGAAATAGCAGAGATTCTGGCAGACTCATATGGGTCTGCCTTTTATCCTGAAATTCTTGGAGTTGCAATTTTTAATATTATTATGTATACTATAATCTGAGGTCATTTGCCTTGAATGATAAAAGGGGGCTTTCGTTTTGGCAGGAAGTGGAACAAAAAAGACAACAAAGACAAATACAACAAAAACGAACACATCTGCAAAGGGTGGAAAAAAGAAGAACTCCAAGAAAGTAGAGCCGGATACCAGCTTTTTACAGTCTGAGATTGCGGTACTGGGCACCTTTGCAATCTGTGTATTCTTATTTTTAAGCAATTTTCATATTTGTGGAATGGTCGGAAATTTCTTCAGCAGTATTATGCTTGGTGTTTTCGGATCCATCGGATATCTTGCACCGGTGCTTTTATTTGCGGGTGTGGTTTTCTATGCTTCAAACAAAGGAAATATCCGTGCGGTATATAAGATGCTGGCAGTAGAGATCCTGTTGCTTGTACTTTGCGGCCTGGCTCAGATGTTATTCGGAGGCGGCTACAAAGAGGGACAGACCCTGATGGAAATCTACGAACTGGCCGGTGAAAACGGAGTCGGCGGCGGTTTGATCGGAGGTGCGATCGTGTATGTACTTCATACAGCGATCGGAACGATCGGTACATATCTGGTTCTTCTGCTCTGTATGATCATTTCTCTGGTTTGTATCACTGAGAAATCCTTTGTG
>JAZRLX010000107.1:0-9169 GCA_045647085.1 Pilosibacter sp. | reverse complement strand
GGAAGGTCTCGAACTCACCGATCTAAATGTGCAGATTCCTTGTAAATACAAGGAAATTTGCGACCTTGGTACGGGGTACTATACCATACAACTGGGCATATTTCAAGATTTATCCCAAAAAATGTCCAAAGCAAACCCCCGTGATCACATTACTCTTCTCTGAGGACAATCTCACCGGTTTTCCAATCCATGCTGTCAACAATTGCCAGAGACTCTAACTGGTAACCCAGATTTCTGATAATTCTTCCACCGGACTGAAAACCTTTTTCAATCGCGATACCAATACCTTCTACCGTTGCTCCGGCAGCCTGTACGATCTGAATAAGGCCCATAAGCGCACAACCATTTGCAAGGAAATCATCGATCAACAGTACATGATCATCCTCGTTGAGGAACTTCTTTGCTACAATTACCTGATTTTTATTTTTATGTGTGAAAGACTCAACTTCTGCAGTGTACATATCGCCTTCTAAATTGATGCTTTTCTTCTTTTTTGCAAACACAACCGGTACATCAAAATGCTGTGCTGCAATACAGGCAATTCCGATACCGGATGCTTCAATGGTAAGGATCTTTGTGATGTTTTTGCCTTCAAATCTACGTTTCCACTCTTTTCCCATTTCATTGAACAGCGCAATATCCATTTGGTGGTTGAGGAAACCATCTACCTTCAATACGTTTCCTTCTTTTACGATTCCATCTTTTAAAATTCTCTCTTCTAAAACGTTCATATCTCATCTTCCTCGCTAAATTCATTTTTTAATAGTTGCATATCATACTATTTTCGTTCAACATTCCAAGTCAGGAAATGCATAATCTCATCATAACTTTTTTCATATCCTTCAAACCGAATCGCATGCAATCCAAATATCTTTGCAGCCTCGATATTCGCAGCATTGTCATCTATGAACAAGGATTCCTCCGGAATCAATCCACACTTCTCGCAAAGTCTCTGGTAAATTGCAGGATCCGGCTTGATCAGCTTCGCATGACAGGAAAATAATCCTCCATCCATATACGGAAGAAAATCCAGCACCTCAGGGTTTAATTCCATCAGAAATTCCGAGTAATTGGATAAGAACACAACCTGATAGCCCATTTCCTTCAACTGTTTGATCCACGGGATCGCGTAATCCATCTTGTGCAGACAACCGCCCGCATTTTCTAATGCTGTATGAATTTCTCTTTCATATCCCGGAGCAGCTTTCTCCATCAAAGCAACGATCTCGTCATAACTCAACACGCCTCGGTCGAATTCTTCCCAATAACCATTCCTCCAAAATGCATCCGTGATCACACGCGCCGTTTCCTCATCATAAATAGAGCAAATATATGGCCACCAGCTAAAATCAACAAGCACATTTCCAATATCAAAAATTACTGTTTTAATCATGATCTTCTCCTGATCCCTTATGTAAATAACATCCTGTCTCATGGGAATTGATGATTCCCGCTGCCTGTAAGTAGGAATAGATGATCGTGGAACCCACAAATTTCATTCCACGTTTTTTCAAGTCTTTTGATATAGTATCTGACAGCTCCGAAGTCGTCTTATCCCATTCATAAATGATCGCTCCGTCCGTAAAGTGCCACAGATACTTCGCGAAGGTTCCATACTCCTTTTGAATCTCACGGAAAATATTTGCATTGTTGACTGCTGCCTTCATTTTCAGCTTATTGCGGATCAGATTTTTATTCTGCAGCAATTCTTCCAGCTTCTCTTCTCCATATCCACATACAGTATCCAGATCAAATCCGTCAAAGGCTTCTCTGAAAGATTCACGCTTATTCAACACGCATTCCCAGGAAAGGCCGGCCTGAAAACTTTCTAAGATCAAAAGCTCAAACAGATTTCTGTCATCATACTCCGGAACTCCCCATTCATGGTCATGATAAGCTACATAGATCGGATTATTCAGATTGCACCATTTACATCTGCGTTTCTCCACCTTATTTCCTCCAATATCACTGCTCTGCCAACGCCTTCAACGTATCTCCTGTCAAACGGTAGATCGTCCATTCATCCATCGGAACTGCACCCAGTGAGCGATAAAAATCAATGCTCGGCTGATTCCAGTCAAGGCAAACCCATTCCATACGACCGCAGCCGCGTTCCACGGCAATCTTCGCCAATTCTTTTAATAATGCCTTTCCATATCCTTTTCCACGATGCTCCACTTTCACGAAAACATCTTCCAGATACAGACCTGCACGTCCGACAAACGTAGAGAAGTTGTAGAAGAACAGGGCAAAACCAACTTCCACTCCATCTTCCATCGCAAAAATCACTTCCGCACTTTTCTTTTCAAAGATCCATTCAACCAACAGGTCTTCTGTTGCAATGACCTCATCCAACATTTTTTCATACTCTGCAAGTTCGCGAATAAATTTTAAAATTAACGCTGCATCGTCTTTTGTCGCGTATCGAATCTCAAACTTCATCTGCCTTATTTCCCCCAGAAACCTCTACTTGTATTTTTTTCCTGACGATTCTTCAGAAGATCTTTTGCTCTCTTTCTGTCATCGGTCAATCTGGAGATCAAATATGCCTGGATCATAATTCCGATCACAGTACAAATACCTACCAACACATGTGCACTGAATGGTTTAAAATAATAATTGAATTTCTCCAATGCAAACAGTAGAATGCAAAGCTCCGATACTGCAAAGCTGATGATATTTCCGAGTACCACAAACTTGATCTGATGCATTTTACAGGCAAACACACACAGTCCGGCTACTGCCACGGCCGCTGCCCCGTACACCAAACCGGTTCCCCAGACCGCATCTCCATACAGACATAAAAAGACATACGGAATACAATATCCTATCAATAAAATCGTTCTGCTTTTTTTCGCGTCCATTTCCTTACTCCTCTGATGCTTTCTTTAAAAACTCTAAAATCCTCTGGTTGAAATCATTCGCTTCCTCATATGCAGAATGTCCCATATCTTCGTACATATAGCATTCGCATCCAAGTTTCTCTGCGATCTCCTCCGCAGCCTCTCCTGTAAGGACGAGATCATTCTTCGCTCCGATCACGAATACAGGGCAAGAGATTTCTTCCAGTCGATCATAACAATTACAAGTCAGGCATGCTCTCGCTTTGATCGCAAACTGTCCCATATCTTTCGGTTTTCCAAAGCGGGAAACCAACGGGAAATATTTTCCGAACTTCTTTACGTACGCCTCTGAGTAAACAATCTTCAGCATATCGTCTGTAATACCTTCATAATCGTCATTAACTGCCAGTCGGACCCAGTTGCTGATCACATCCCTTGCCAGATCATTTAGTCTTGACAAAGTGACACATAAAACCAGCTTGTTTACCAACTGAGGATGATCCAGCGTCAAGTATTGTGCGATCATACCTCCCTGAGAAATTCCAACAATATCTGCCTTTTCTATTCCAATTTTCTGCATTGCCTGCGCCAGATCATCCGCCATATTTTTAATCGTATAACCGATCGGAAGCTGACGCTTTCTGTCAAACGCATAGACCGTATAGTCTTTTCCAAAAATACGGTACATGAAAGAAAATGCCTCCGCAAATTTCCGCACTGTTTTGAAGCTTAATCCCGGGATCAGAACCAGTGTCTTCTCTCCTTCTCCGAATGTAATGTAATCCATCACGGTATTTCCGATTTCCACTTCATGTCTTTTCGTGTTGTAACGCATACCTTCACCGTTCCTTCCACAATAATAAGGTAATCATCGAAACTCCTATACAATCGATCAATACGTCTGTCACTCTTCCTGCTCTTCCGGGAACAAAAAGCTGATGAATCTCGTCAGTCATTGCATACACGGCAGTCATCACAAATGCCCATCTTAGCCACAATCTTGTGTTGGTCTTCATATTCGAACACCAATGGTAAAGTCCCCATAAAATCGTTACGTGTAATATCATGTACTCTGTGATATGGGCGCATTTCCTTATCGGTGTCGACAACTGTTCACAGATCCTTCCCACCGTCTCAGGGGAGAGCTCTAAAAGTCCCAATGTCTCTGCAATCTGAAGCAGGATCGTGGTGACTCCATCGCTCATTTCCGTGGACACATCGGCTGGCTGAGCGGAAAAATAAAAAATGGCTGCCGCAACAAAAAGTGCAGGCAGCCATGCAATCCATCTTATAAATCTTGTTTCCTGCATAATGATCATACTCCTATCACTAGAACCATTATACATGATAATTTTAAAAAATGAAACGGCAATCGCCACATTACAGTGACAGATCCTGTTTCGCGCGCGCACGTCTGTCCATGATAGAGATAATGACAGGTACCAGGAACATCGCTACAATACCACCGGCAAAACCATTATTGTACAGGTTCATACCTCCATACACAATACCAACATTCAGTGCAACTGAAGAGTGCAGATATCCGGCCAGTACGCCCACGATCACACCAAACTCACCGGCAACCGGAGCTAAAGTAGTGGAGAATAAGAGTGCCAACATCGGAGACGGGGAACTGATCGTCCATTCTTTGGTAAGGCTGCCCAACAATACACCAAGCATGATCGGTGCAATATTTCGAATGTGTTTACCGGTCGCACTAAATCCAACGATCGTAAAAATACCGCCAATCGTCGGACCATTCAGTTCACCGCCAACGATCACAACAAACAGTGTTGCAAACAGACCATTGATACCCATGTTAAATACAGTAGCGCATCCGCCTTCATCATTCAGATAGTCTGTACCACCGATACCGGTGCTTCGCAGGATCATCCCATAGGACTCAAGGACCCTCTTTCCGCCAAGAGAATAAGAACCAATGATCATTCCCAAGAATAACACTCCGAGAATACCTAAAAACAGACTGTTGTATCCTTCTGCCCAAAGCAGACGAGACTCTGTCGTGATTCCAAAGGATTTCATCATCGATACAACGACTGTTGCAATAATACCGGACGCGAATCCTACGTTGTACAGAGAGTAACCTTTATGTGCATAGTGAGATTGTGTAGCCAGCGGAGGCAGCACGAAACCGATCATCGTACCGATCAGAAGCATTAGAACCATTCTTACCACATACGGCCAATGAGACACATACATGATCTGTGTAATGATCGGGGATAAGCTGGTACCGTACAGACCAACATAAACATACTTGGAAAACGGCATCTTATGATATCTCGCATAAATGAATACACCGAGAAGAATCGTCCAGATATTCAGAAGATTCTTTCCGAACAAGGAAAATCCGAACATCAGACAACTGGATGTGATGGTATGACCATCCATCTCCATACCCTGTTTATGAATAATATAAATACTGATTAATGTAAGAATTCCCGCGTTCAAAAGTGCCGGACCCGGACCACCGACAAGAAAATAGTCTGTGATCAAAATATCCGGTTCCATGAAAATTCGTCCGAGTCCCGGAAGAATCTCTGACCATGGCTGCAAAAATAAGGCTACAATAATAAAATATATAGGCAAAGCCGCCAGAAGAAGAAAGCGGTGATGTCTGGCAAATCGTTTAATCTTCTTGGTTCCGTCCATAAATCTCCTTTGAGTCCAATAAATCCAGTTGCAATTGAAATATATAAATATTTTACTATATTTTTATTTATTTTGTAAATATTTGTGATTGTACTTCTTAAGAAACACAAGGTTTTGTGACACAACGATTCTATCTGACACCATCTGTTTCTTCGTATAAACCTGCAGACAGATACCTCTCTCCACTGTCCGGAAGCAATACCACAATATTCTTTCCTTCCATTTCCGGGCGCATGGCAACTTCTAACGCAGCCTTTATAGCCGCACCAGAAGAGATTCCTGTCAAAAAACCTTCCGCTGCTGCAATCTCCCGACTCATGGCATAGGCATCTTCCGTGGAAACCGCAATCACCTCATCATACACATTCATATCAAGTGCACCCGGGATAAATCCGGCTCCAATCCCTTGAATCCCGTGACTTCCTGACTTGCCTCCGGAAAGTACTGCACTTTCTTTCGGTTCTACTGCAAAAACTTTTATTTGGGGATTCTGCTCTTTCAAATAACGACCGCTTCCTGTTAGTGTTCCTCCTGTTCCCACAGTACATACATATACATCAACATTTCCGTCCATATCTTCCCATATTTCCGGACCGGTTGTTTCGTAATGTGCTAACGGCCCCGCAGGATTCTCAAACTGCTTTGGGATCCATGTATCCGTGTTTTTCGCTGCCAGCTCCTCTGCCTTTTCAATCGCTCCTGCCATCCCCTTGGAATCATCCGTAAGAACCAGTTTTGCACCATGGGCCTTCATTAATAATTTTCTCTCTTCGCTCATATTTTCAGGCATTACGATCACTGTCTCATATCCGCGAAGCGTCGCTACGGTGGCCAGACCGATTCCTGTATTTCCACTGGTCGGTTCAACGATCACTGATTTTCCACGACATATTAATCCTGACTTCTCTGCCTCATTGATCATTTTTACTGCAATGCGGTCCTTCGCACTTCCTCCCGGATTCATCCATTCCAGCTTCGCAAATAGATTCGCTTTCAGATCATGTTTTTCCTTTACACGGCTCATCTTTACCATTGGGGTATGACCGATCAATGCTTCCAGATTCTCGTAAATATGTCCCATTTACACATCACCTTAATCTTTTCAAATACAAAATCCGCCCCGGCGTACAGCCGGAGCGGATCAAATCTACACTCTCTCGATTTTCAAAACAGACTCACAGCTCATTCATAACATTACTTCTTATCTTTTCTGCTGTGTTTACTGTTTCCTGTTTTCTTATTGTTATTTTTCTGGCCACCTGTTGTCTTTCTCACGCTGTAGCCAAATGTACCTAACTGCTCTCCCAGGCCATAATATCTTCCGTGGGAATAAGCCATCGGTTTCGCCTTTGATAAATGGAAAGTATCTTTCTCATCAAAATATGCATCATCCACATCGACTGCTACTACTTCCGCCAAAAACATATGATGGCTGCCCAGTTCATCGATACGAACGACCTTACATTCCAGATTGACCGGACTTTCCTGGATCAACGGTACGGAAACCTTAGAAGCCGGTGCTTTTGTTAACCCCGTATCCTTCCACTTATCCGTATCTCTGCCGGATTTCACTCCACAGTAATCTGTCGCGAATGCCAGTTCCTCTGTTGTCAGGTTCACGACAAATTCTCCGGTCTCTTTTATCATCTGATAAGAATGTCGTTCCGGTCTCACACTGATTGTCAGCATTGGCGGATTGGTACACACCGTTCCCGCCCATGCAACGGTAAAAATATTGGAATTACCTTCTTTATCCGCCACGGAAATCATGACTGCCGGAACCGGATACAACATATTGCCCGGTTTAAACTGTCTTTTTCCCATAAATCCTCCTTACTGCTGAAGCGCCATCATGATCTGCGGTGCCAACTGTTTCTTTCTGGAAACCACTCCCGGAAGAGTTACGATTCCATCCAGTTCAGCCAAATGCTCTCCCTCTTCAATCTGATGGAACGCGGTTGCCACCATCTGCTCCGCACCCTGACCAATACAGATCAAATCCGTAGACTCTGTCAAAATGTTTGTCAGCATGAAGAACATCATATCCACCTGATGCTGCTCTCTTGCTTTCTTCGAATACTCTAACATACGCTCCTTGATCGCATCCAATTCATCTGCATTCATAGATGTGATCTGTCCGATACCAAACAGATACTTGCCTGCGCTGAATCGTTTGAAATCCTGGTAGAAGATCTCGTCGTCGGATTTTCCCTGAAGATTACTTCCTGCAGAGAACATCTTCTTCGCGTACTCTTCCAGATCCACTCCTGCAATATCAGCCAGTGCGATCGCTGCCACTTTATCCATCGGTGTGCAAGTCGGAGAACGGAATAACAATGTATCAGAAATGATCGCACTGCAAAGCAGGCCTGCAACCGTCTTGTTAATTTCAATTCCATTTTCCATGTACATCTGGTAAATGATCGTCGCAGTACATCCAAGCGGCTGGTTTCTAAAGAATACCGGAGACATCGTCTCAACCGTTCCCAGACGATGGTGATCGATGATCTCGAGAATGTCCGCGCTCTCCATACCTTTTACAGCCTGAGACTTCTCATTATGATCCACAAGAATAATCTGCTTACCTTTCGCACCTAATAAATTTCTTCGGGAAATCATGCCCAGATATCTTCCGTCACTATCTAAGATAGGGAAATCACGGAAACGTAAGCTGGCCATAATATCACGAATATCATCCAGGTAATCATCTTCTACGAAAGAAGTGATATTTTCCTTTGTCATGAAATAGCTGATCGGCATGGACTGGTTGATCAGTCGCGCGATCGTATATGTATCATGCGGAGTAGAGATCACCGTACATCCACGGTCCTGAGCCAGTTTGCGGATTGTTCTGGAAACTCCCGCACCCTCACCAACGATGATACAGCCGGCCTCCATCTCGATCGCACAAAGCTGCGCCTCATAACGGTTTCCAAGGATTACAAGGTCATTCTTCTCAATATATGTCTCCATCAAGTCCGGATTCGCTGCTGCGATCAGAACTTTACCTTTGTCAAAATACTCCTCCGCATCGCCGACAACGATCGTTCCTTCCAGACACTCCAGAATGTTCGCATACTTGGTCTTTGCCTTGGACATAATGCTGCTGTCATGAAGATTCATGTACGCCATGGTAATATCACTGATCGTGATAACACCTTCCAACACACCATCCTCTGTCACACACGGAAGTGTAACGATCTTTTCTTCACGCATTCTCTCCCAAGCGGTCTTTAAAGAAATTCCGTGAGCTGCACCCTTTGTCTTTCGGATCTCGATATCTCTTACCTGCGTTTTTACATTTTCAACCAGACGCGGCGCATCTACCTGAAAATAATCTAAAACAAATTCCGTCTCCGGGTTTACACTGCCTGCACGGCAAGGCTCATATTCCTGACCTGTCAGCTGGTGTTTCAAATTCGCATAACAGATGGCAGAACAAATTGAGTCTGTATCCGGATTACGGTGACCAACTACCAAAGTTTTCTTATCTGTCTGATTTGCCATAAGTCACTGCCCTTTCTATACATATGTTGTACTTTTTTAAATATTTATCATAACTGTTCTTATTGTACAGATTTTCACTAACAAATGCAAGTTTTCCCTTACTCCAGCAAAATCGCTTTCGCCTTCGAATATTTCGTTCTCCAATACGC
>JAZRLX010000106.1:0-1880 GCA_045647085.1 Pilosibacter sp. | reverse complement strand
AGACTGACCGCCAAACAGTGCAACCAGATTTAATTTACTCATTTTGAGTCCCTCTCTACTTTTATAAAAATGACGCCCTTCGGTGTACCCGTTCCTGAAACGGCAACGAAAATCCGTGAAATTTCTTTTCCCGAATTTTGGGCGCAGTCCGTTTAGATTATATCACAACCGTCAATAATAACAACTAGGAAATACAACAAATTTGAGGTGAATTCTATGAAAAAAATCTATAGACAATGCCTTGCAGCCATGTTTTTGCTGATGGCATTCCTTCTCATCATGAACGGCGCAAGAAGAAAAGAAGAGGCGCTTGCCGCAGAGATCGCACCGGGTGTACTCCGGTTCCATGTGCTGGCAAACAGCGATTCCCCAGAGGATCAGGAACTGAAACTGAAAGTAAACGACTTTTTGCTGGAACTGCTCCGTCCCCATGCCACATCCAAACAGGACACACAGGACTATATTATTCAGAACCGGGCTGTTTTAGAAGCCGCCGCCGATTCCTTTCTAAAAAGTCTGGGATCTGAGCAAACAACCAGGATCTGTCTGGAAACCTGCGCATTCCCAAGAAGAACCTACGGAGATACGATCTTTCCGGCCGGTACATATGATGCCGTCCGGGTACTGATCGGAGACGGGGACGGTAAAAATTTCTGGTGCGTCCTGTATCCGTCCCTCTGTTATCCGGAGAGTGCTTACAACAAAAACACGGAGCAGGATATCTCCCTGCCCCGTGTTGCGTTTCGTATGAAATTTTTTGAATGGCTTCCCATCTAAGCGGGATCATCCATTACAGTACGTTGGTCAGTCCGGCAAAACCAAGGAACAGATAGACCAGTTTTTTCATGGTTTCCGCATTGATCTTATCTACCACTTTGCGTCCCACTTTGGTTCCGATCAGGATACCAACAACGCCAAGAATGGAATACGGGATCAGGTCTACGGTGTAGATTCCGTTGATGATACGGAAAATAAAGGTATAGGCTCCGGTGATAAAGAAAAAGGACTGGAGTGTTCCCAGATACTGTTCTTTGCTGTCCAGCGCTGCCAGGAAATAGATTACCATTGGCGGACCGCCGATACCGAAAAGTCCTCCCATAAAGCCGGAGATCATTGCACAGATCGTAGCAGACACCATATTGGCCTTGATCTTCATTTTGCCGGAAATGGTCAGGAAATAAATGGATAACAGGATCATGACCACACCGAAGGTCTTTTTCAGGATCGCCGTTGGCAGATACGGTGCCAGAAGGATCGAAACAGAACTCATAAAAATATATACGGCCGACGGAAGCAAGGTTAACTTCCATGCGCTGATCTTTCGATAATTCCACGCCTGGACACAGGTGGCCGGTAAAGAAATCGATGAAGAAAGGGCCGATGCTCCCAGGATCGGAAACAGAGCCGGGAAGAATACCATCATAAAGATTCCGGATCCGAATCCGGTAACCGCCTGGATAAAACCGGCAATGATCGGTGCTATAAATACTACAACTGCTGTCATTTGTTATACTCCTAATGATAGATTTCCTTTTACTGCCCAGCGATAGGTCTCGATGGCCTGGAGAAGATTTAATTCTGCCACACGCACGTTAACTTCCGCAGATTTATAGGCGTTTTCTGCCTGTCTGTGTTCCATTTTACTGATGAGACCAACGGTCCACTGACGGTCTGCTTTTGCCTTATTGTCAAGCTCTGCTGCCAGTGCGGTCTGACTATTATAGAACTCGGTTCTTGCCTGCAGGACTGCATGGTACAGCTTTGTCACAGATGTTGCGATCTCTGCTTTCTCTGCCTCCATGGTGCGATGCAGATTTTCCATCTGTACGGAACCGTCATAGAATGTATCTTCACTTAAACGGTTGTATGTTAATGTGAAG
>JAZRLX010000105.1:0-4985 GCA_045647085.1 Pilosibacter sp. | reverse complement strand
CTAACATGACAGTGGAAACCATTACTCACATACTCTCTGTCAGAAACATTTTCAATGATTCCATATTTCTTTCTGAACTGCTTTACCTGCAGACCGCAAAGGTTCTCTGCCGGTGTCGCGTAGATCGCATACAGATTTCCGTCTGCTTTCTTGAACTCGTTCACTCTGTCATTGATATACTGCAATACTTCCAGTGCAAACTGACCGTCTTCTACAAGAGATTTACCATTGTAAAGCTGCTGCAGTTCGTTGAATGCAGTGATACCAAAGGATGCGGTTGCTGTCTTGAGGAGCGGTTTGATCTTATCGTGCAGTCCCAGATGTCCGCCATAGAAACCACCTTCACAGTATGCTAACGGGTTTGTGGATGCACGAAGCTCGCCAAGGTACGCATAGGTACGAATGTGGATCTTACGGATCAGCTGTAAATAGTAGTCTAAAACTTCAAAGAAGTCTTTACTTTCCTGTCTGGATTTTGCAAGGATCATCGGAAGGTGTAAGCTTACAACACCGATGTTGAAACGACCGACGAATCTCGGTACATCGTTCTCATCAGCCGGCTCCATTCCGCCGCGCTCATACCACGGAGAAAGGAATGCACGACATCCCATCGGGCTGATGATCTTGCCATATTTCTTGTACATGCTTGCAATGTAACCTTCACCTGTCAGGGACAGCCAGTCCGGATACATAGTCTTGGAGGAACATTCGATTCCTGCCTCAAATACATCCTCAAGCTCTCCGCCCGGTCCGTGAAGCTTTTCATCATATAAGAATACTACCTTCGGGAACAGAACCGGTTTCTTATGACCTTTTCTTCCCTGGCCGTTCTTTCTGACATTGAGCATGGTGATCGTTGCCATTTTTGCAAAGCGGCTGGTTCCTGTTCCGGCTGTCATGGTGATAAACGGATAGTCACCACGGCTGGAAGATACGGAGTTAAACTTATACTCCCATCCCTGGAAGCCCTGCTCCATATCACGCTGTACATCTGCCAGCGCAATTTCCTCCGCTTTTTCCTGAGAAAGTCCCAGGTTTAAATATTTTTCAATGTATTTTGTATAAGATTTCTCTGCGTACGGAGCTAAGATATTTTCCACGCTCGGTACAGTAAATCCGCCGTACTGCTGGCTGGCAGCACTGAGCACAATATCTCCGATCACGTCGAATGCTACATCCAGTGTCTTCGGCTCATTGTACCAGAGATTTCCCATCTCGAAACCGCCTGTCAGAACTTCTTCTACATCAAACAGACAGCAGTTCATCGTATCACGTCTTGCGGACATATCGTGGATATAAAGATATCCGTCGCGACAAGCCTGAAGCTCTTCTACTGTCATGAAGAATTTCTGGTACAGGGATTTGTTTAACTCGTTGAAGATCAGGCTTCGCTTTGTGGAAACAAGGGCACTGTCTGTATTGCTGTTTTCCTTGTCACCGATGTACATGATGGACTGGGATTTCTTATAAACCTCATCCAGCATCTGTACGAAGTCCTGCTTATAGTTTCTGTAATCACGGTAACTCTTGGCAACCATCGGATTGACACGCTCTAAAGCACCCTCAACGATGTTGTGCATCTGGGCGATCGGAATCTCCGCCACGTCTAACTGTTCTGCCATCTCTTCCACGAACTGACAGATAAAATTGATTTCCGCTCTGGAA
The DNA here is from genome assembly GCA_045647085.1 of Pilosibacter sp. Lineage (GTDB taxonomy): Bacteria > Bacillota > Clostridia > Lachnospirales > Lachnospiraceae > Pilosibacter. Next base: position 3,320 of record JAZRLX010000105.1, on the reverse strand, counting down.
AATGTGATCATCGCACGGTTCGCAGATTTATTAACAGCCACAACGACTTTCTGAACGTTGAACTCTTCTCTGGTTCCGTCTTTTTTAATAATCTTAATATCACTGCATCTCATGGCGTTCTTCCTCCTGTTTTATTTTTAATTCTTGTTCTTCTTTAGTATAATCAATCTCTTCTGATATTTCCGTGACATTATCACTGTTAAATGTTTCCGCTTCCACTTCTGCAAGCGCAGCCAGCTCCTCGTCGCTCATCGGAAGTCCGTCTCCGTTCAGTTTCAGATTCAGTTCTTCCTCAACTTCGGACTTGATCTCCTCGCGCTGTTCCAGGTTCATCTCCGGAAGTTCTACTGTTGAACTAACGCCAAAACGTCTCAGAAACTCTTCTGTCGTCGCAAAAAGTGCCGGACGGCCCGGCGCATCCATTCGACCGGCCTCGTAAACCAGATTATATTCGATCAGTCTGTTTACAGCGTGGTCAGATTTCACGCCACGGATTTTTTCAATATCAGCCTTCGTTACCGGCTGTTTATATGCAATGATCGCCAATGTCTCCATAACGACATCGGTCAATACCTGCTTTTTCGGGGTTGCAGCCACCTTGATCAGGTTGCTGTAAAATTTCGTTCTGGTAGACATCTGGTAGCTGTCCTCCAGACGAAGGATCTGCATTCCTCTGTCTTCTTCATCGTAACGCTCGCGGAGACGTTCTGCTGCCGCTGCGGCTTCCTTTTCTGTTGCTTCCAGCGCTGCTGCCAGCTGTCTGATCTCCACAGACTGTCCCATGGTAAACAGCACTGCTTCTACCACAGACTCCTGCTCTCTCAAATCCTCTACTCGCATCAAATTTCCTCCACACTGATTTCCAGTTCACTCTCTTCGCCCTCAGGTTCCAGAGCTTCGATCATCATGTCATCAAACAGATTTTCCTGGGTCAGATGGATCTTTCCGATCTTCATCAATTCAAGAAGTGCCAGGAACGTTACAACAATTTCAGTTCTGTCTTTTTGTCTCGTTAACATACCACGGAAACTGAATTTCCGGTGTTTTCTTGCATAGTCAAGCACAGAAGAGATCTTCTCCTCCAGGCTGACCGGTTCTTTTTTGATCGTACCGAATGTACTGCGGACCGGATCGATCTTATCTTTCTGGCGTTTCATCACAGATTGGAAGATCTGTTCCAGCTTCGCCAGTGTCATACCATCCAGAAGCTTGTCCAAATCGACCGGCTGCTCGTAATCCTTTACTTCCTTCGGTACGGTCGGGGTTTTATAAAAAATCTTTTCCGCATCCATCTCCATGTCTTTTAATTCCATGGACATGTACTTGTAAGTCTTGTACTCTAACAGTCGCGCTACAAGTTCTGCTCTCGGATCTTCCTCTTCCCCTTCTTCATTGACTTCCTTCGGGAGCAGCATACGTGCCTTGATATCCAACAATGTCGCGGCCATCACAAGGAATTCACTGACCACATCCAGAGACTCTTCCTCCATATGGCGGACATACTCTAAATATTGATCCGTGATCGTCGCGATCGGAATATCGTAAATATTGACTTTATTCTTTTCAATCAGATGGAGGAGAAGGTCCAAAGGTCCTTCAAATGACTCCAATTTGTAAGAAAGTTCCATGTGTTGCTCCTAAAATTAATCGGTCAGAAAAAAGAGCCCCACAACCGGAACTCTTTTTCCATGATATTGCTATCAAAGTATAACAGAATTTTGGAGCATTGTAAATAGATTTTCCTTGTGTGAAATATTTACCATGCACCTAAATCTAGTTTTTGTTTGTTATGTCTACCACAACAACTTGTGGTTTGTCATTGAAACGGATATTAATGGAATGGGTTCCGAGTCCACGTCCGACGATCATCTTCCTGCCCATCAGTCCTTCATACAAGCCTGCATACCATGGAAAGAAGAACTGATACTGCGGGGTCATCAGACCGCCTAAAAACGGAATCTGGATCGTTCCTCCATGAAAATGTCCGGATAATGTCAGATCTGCTCCCCATTCTGCATATTCGTGAAAGAACATCGGAGAATGAGCCAGTAAAACAGTAAACTTTTCTGAATCCGGCCTGCCAAGCACTTTTTCCATAAATCCGTTCTTCATCTTCGGATATCCCGGCTTATAGTATTCTGAAACCAGATCTACTCCGTACAATTCAATATCCTCGTCCAGAGAAATCTTTTGGTCCGAAAGAAATGTGATCCCCATTTCATTCAATGCCTGTCGGTATTCACGGTATTTGTTTCCGTATGTTTCCTTCTCATTTCTGAGGCGAAGCTCATGATTTCCATTGGCACAGATGACTGTAAACTCCTCTGATAATCGTTTCAGGAATTTCAGAGACAGGGTTATGTCTCCAACACCTTTCGCAACCATCATATCTCCGCCGACAAGAACCAGATCCGGTTTCGCTTCACGGATCGCCTGCAAAAGTCTGTCATTGTCCGGTCCGAATTCTTTGTCATGCAGATCAGTCAGGAAGACGAAACGTTTTCCGTTTCCTTTAATTTTTGAAGAGTGGATCGTAAAATGATCTGTTACTAATTGATCACGCTCATATTCGGAACGCAGGAAAAACAAACCGCCTGCGATCGCAGCTGCAGCTGTCATCCATGGAATTAATTTTTTAATCTTCATCATTCATGCCCTCCGAATTCTTGGTATGCTTGTCTCGTTACTGTACCCAGACTCCATCCGCGCCGACATAGTACTGATTGTCAATCCAGGTATTTCTGGCCATTGCACCCTGATCCCCCAAATAGAACCACAGGCTTCCGTCCTGTCTCCACTCATTCTTAACCATGGCACCTGTACTGTCAAAGTAATGCCAGTTTGTACCGAGTGTCAGCCAGCCTGTCACCATCTTACCCTCTGTGTCGAATGCATAGTTGATGCCATCGATGGTCACAAAGCAGTTGGAAAGTCTTGTTCCGTCTGCCAATTCAAAGCGCCATACGGTACCGTCTGCGATCCATTTGTGGAACGCCGTTGTTGTCTGTTCTGCATTCTGAACTGCTCCCGGGCCTGCGGACGGAACTGCTGCCTCTGTCTGTACAGCTCCCGGGCCTGCGGAGTAATCGATGGTACTCTGATCAACCGCCACTTCCTCTGTAAGCACTCCTTCTTTTGCAAGTGCAAAACCGTAATCGAATAACGCTTTTGTATCAGTATAATGAGTACCGTTGGATTTCAGGATCACTGCTACCATGCGCACACCGTCTCGTTCTACACAAGTCACCAGTGTGTTACCCGCTTTTGAAGTATATCCTGTCTTACCGCCAAGAATTCCGGAATAGTAGCTTGCATTGCTC
>JAZRLX010000104.1:0-18372 GCA_045647085.1 Pilosibacter sp. | reverse complement strand
ATGAGCAGCATCTTAAGCATGATGCCTGGCATGGGTCAGTTGAAAGATATTGATATCGATGAAAAGTCTATGAACCGAGTTGAAGCGATCATCCTTTCTATGACGAAAGAGGAACGTTCAAATCCGAACCTTTTAAATCCGTCCAGAAAGAAACGTATTGCAAAAGGCGCAGGCGTGGATATCGCAGAGGTAAACAGACTTGTAAAACAGTTCGAACAGTCCAGAAAGATGATGAAGCAGATGTCCGGTATGATGTCCGGAAAACGCAAAGGAATGGGCGGACTTGGTGGTCTTGGAAACCTTATGGGTGGCAAATTCAAAATGCCGTTCTAAGACATGAAATTAGAAGAAAGCAAATGCGTTAGAGCATAGCTGATAAATTTTTTAGTACAAACACAAATACTTATTTAATTTTTAGGAGGATTTTTATCATGGCAGTTAAGATGAGATTAAGAAGAATGGGTCAGAAGAAAGCACCGTTTTATAGAATCGTTGTAGCAGATTCCAGAAGCCCGAGAGATGGTCGCTTCATCGAGGAAGTTGGTTACTATGATCCGAACACAAACCCGAGCACAATCAAATTCGATGAGGAAGCAGCTAAGAAATGGTTAGCAACAGGTGCTCAGCCGACAGAGACAGTTGGTAAGCTCTTAAAGGTAGCTGGTATCACAGAATAATTACGAGGTTGTCTATGAAGGAATTGGTTGAAGTTATCGCCAAAGCACTGGTTGATAATCCAAACGAGGTTGTGGTTACAGAATCCGAGAAAGAAGATGAAATCATTATCGAGCTTAAGGTTGCATCCAATGATATGGGTAAAGTAATCGGTAAGCAGGGACGTATTGCGAAAGCGATCCGTTCTGTAGTGAAGGCAGCTTCTTCCAAGATGGATAAAAAGGTAATCGTAGAGATTCAGTAACGCTATAAAGGGCTGCGGTCAGAGAGATTTGATTGCAGCCCTGTTTTTAATTTGTTGGAGGTTTCAATGGAAAATTTATTACGAGTTGGAGTTATTACATCCACACATGGCGTGCGCGGTGAAGTAAAAGTATTCCCGACGACAGATGACATGAATCGCTTCAAAAAACTGAAGACCGTAATTTTAGATACAGGAAAAGAACACAAGACTTTGAACGTGGAGAGCGTAAAATTTTTTAAGAACATGGTTATCCTGAAGTTCAAAGGTTTTGATAATATAAACGATGTAGAAATGTGGCGTCAGAAAGATCTTCTGATCACAAGAGATCAGGCGGTAAAATTGAATCCGGATGAGAATTTCATCGTAGATCTGATCGGACTTACCGTAATGACAGATGAAGGTGAAAAACTTGGCGTGATGCAGGATGTTCTTCAGACAGGTGCCAATGATGTTTACATTGTAAAAATGGATTCCGGAAAGGAAGTATTACTTCCGGCGATCAAAGACTGCATTTTAAATGTAGATCTCGAAAAAGGTGAGATGCTGGTGCACGTTCTGGACGGACTGCTTGATCTGTAGGAGGAAACGATGAATTTTCATGTATTAACGTTATTTCCTGAGATGGTTTCCAATGGTCTGAATACCAGTATTTTAGGACGTGCGACAGATAAAGGACTCCTTTCTTTTGATGTGATTAATATTCGTGACTATACACTGGAACGACATGGTAAAGTGGATGATTATCCGTATGGAGGAGGAGCCGGTATGGTCATGCAGGCAGAGCCGATCTACCGTGCATATGAGGCATTGGTAGAAAAAATCGGACATAAGCCACGTGTGGTATACATGACTCCACAGGGTCAGGTATTTAACCAGAAAATTGCGGAAGACCTTGCCAAGGAAGATGACCTGGTATTCCTCTGCGGTCATTACGAAGGAATTGATGAGCGTGTTCTTGAAATGATCGCTACAGATTATCTTTCAGCCGGCGATTACGTCCTGACCGGAGGAGAGCTTCCGGCGATGATGATGATCGATTGCATTTCCCGTCTTGTTCCGGGTGTCTTAAATAATCATGTATCTGCAGAGTTTGAATCTTTCCATGATAACCTTCTGGAATATCCGCAGTATACAAGACCGGAAGTATTTATGGGTAAACAGGTTCCGCCGATCCTGCTATCCGGACACCATGCGAATGTAGAAAAATGGAGAAGAGAACAGTCGATTATCCGTACACTGGAACGTAGACCGGAACTTCTTGCAGAGGCAAATCTGTCTAAAAAAGAAAAGAAATTTTTAAATCAGCTGTTGGTAGAAAAGGCTGCTGAAGCAGAAGAAAAAGCCAACGCTTCTGAGAATGTAGAGTAGTATGTTCATTCAAAAGAGGGGATGATGTCCCGTGGGGACAAAAATGATAAAATCAAAAGATACGGACATGACACGTGGTCCCATCATTAAGTTGTTGATCCTGTATGCCATTCCGCTGCTGCTTGGAAATCTTTTTCAGCAGTTATACAATACCGTTGACAGTCTGGTTGTCGGCAATTTTGTAGGAACCCAGGCACTGGCTGCAGTAGGTTCTACAACCAGCATCTGTAATACACTGGTAAAGTTTTTTAACGGTGTTTCCATAGGTGCCAGTGTTATCATCAGCCAGAGTTACGGTGCTCATGACGATGAAAAACTTTATAAATCTGTGCAGACAACGATGGCATTGACGTTTCTGTTCGGAATTATATTTACGATCTTGGGTTATGTAATGACACCGTTTATGCTTCGTCTGATGGCGACACCGGAGGATGTTCTTCCTTTGTCATCTCAGTATCTTAGGATCTATTTTGTCGGAGTTTCAGGGCTTCTTATATATAATATGGGAAGCGGTATCTTGAGAGCCGTAGGAGACTCCAGACGTCCATTGATGTTCTTAATATTTTCAAGCATTATGAACATTGTGCTGGATCTTGTATTAGTATTGGTGTTTGATATGGGCATTGCAGGAGTGGCACTTGCTACGATCATTTCTCAGTTTGTATCTGCATTTTTTGTACTCTTGCTTTTAAGCCGATGTACGGAAAGTTATCGATTTGATCTAAAAGGACTGTGTCTGGATCTGGACATTGTGAAACGTATCCTTGTAGTAGGGCTTCCTACAGGCATCCAGCAGTCACTGACAGCTTTTTCCAACGTATTTGTTCATTCTTATATCAATGCGTTTGGATCCGCTTGTATGGCCGGATGGAGCTGTTACTCGAAGATCGATCAGTTTATCTTTCTTCCTATGCAGAGTATGGGAAGTGCGGCGACCATGTTTGTAGGACAAAATGTCGGTGCAAAGGATATGAAGCGAGCAAAAGAAGGAAGTATCAAAGCGTTAGCTATGGCAATCTTTTTTACGGTGCTTTGCTGTGTAACCCTTTGGATCTTTGCTCCGCAGATGGTGGCTCTTTTTAATAAAGAACCGGAAGTTCTTCGATATGGAGTTTTGACTTTGCGCCAGAATCTCTGTTTTATGGTGTTCTGCTGCTTTAATCAGGTACTTGCAGGAGCACTTAGAGGAACCGGAGATGCCAAAACACCGATGTATTATCTGTTATTTTCACAGGTTTTAGTGCGACAGATCTATTTGTTTATTATCTCCAGGGTATTACCTGGCAATTTCCGAATGATCGCATTTGCATTCCCGATGGGCTGGATGCTTTGCTCGATTCTTATGTCTGTACATTTCTTTCGTATGGACTGGAATAAAATATCAAAAAAGCATAAAAAATAGTAAAAATAGTACTTGCAATATATTGTAGTATATGATATAATTCCAAACTGTGACATAATGTTGATGTTCCGCTGGCATATAAATCCTAGTGCGTAAGAACATCGAATAAAATTTAGGAGGTTCACTAAGATGAACGAGATTATTAGAAATATTGAAGCTGGTCAGTTAAAGGCAGAAGTTCCGAGCTTCAACGTAGGTGATACTGTAAGAGTATATGCTAAGATCAAAGAGGGTAACCGCGAAAGAGTTCAGCTTTTCGAGGGCACAGTTATTAAGAGACAGAACGGTGGCGTTCGTGAGACTTTCACAGTAAGAAAGAACTCCAACGGTATCGGCGTTGAGAAGACATGGCCGCTTCACTCTCCGGCAGTTGAGAACATCGAAGTAGTTAGAAGAGGTAAAGTACGTCGTGCAAAACTTAACTACTTAAGAGACCGCGTAGGTAAAGCTGCAAAGGTTAAAGAGTTAGTAAGATAATTCATTTAGCGGATTTGAAGGGACAATGCAAATTGTCCCTTTTTTTCATCTTTGAGGAGGTGAGGAGTATGGAATTTTATCAGGAACCGGAAGAGAGCACGATCCAAATACTTGTAAATTGGATTGTTGATATTGTCGTGGTGGTCGCATTCGCCTGTTATCTTGTATATGCGGTTGGAAGCCGTGTTGAAGTAAGCGGAAGCTCCATGAGTCCTGTTTTAAGTTCCGGTGATGTGGTTTTGATCAATCGCATCGTATATGATCTGGGAACGCCTGCCAGATATGATATCGCAGTATTTGAAAAAGAAAACTCCTCATATAACATGAAAAGAATCATTGGACTCCCGGGTGAAACCGTACAGATCAGAAATAATCTGGTCTATATTGACGGTAAACCACTGGATACAGATGATATATTGGGACAAGCAACGATCGCCGGTATTGCGGAATATCCGATTGAACTGGGTGAGGATGAATATTTTCTTCTTGGAGATAATCGGGAATCCAGTGAGGACAGCCGTTTTGCCGGAATCGGAACGATAAAACGTGAACAATTGACAGGAAAAGTCTGGTTTAAATTTCAGCCGATCGAAGAGTTCGGTCTGATACAGTAAAAGGAGGTACGTGATGAATATTCAATGGTATCCGGGTCATATGACCAAGGCCAAACGTGCGATGCAGGAAGATATTAAGCTGATCGATCTGATCATTGAACTTGTTGATGCACGTGCACCGCTTTCCAGCCGTAATCCGGACATTGATGTCCTTGGAAAAGGAAAAGCGCGTATGATCCTGCTTAATAAAGCAGATCTTGCATCCGAGGGTGCAAATGCTGCCTGGAGCAATTTCTTTAAAGAAAAAGGATTTCAGGTCATGAAGATCGACGCACGCAGCAAAGCAACGTTAAAACAGATCAATGCAGTGATCCAGGAAGCATGTAAAGAAAAGATCGAGCGTGACAGAAGACGTGGTATTTTAAATCGTCCGGTCAGAGCGATGGTTGTAGGAATCCCGAACGTGGGTAAGTCTACGTTCATCAACAGTTTTGCCGGAAAGGCTGCAGCCAAAACAGGAAATAAGCCGGGTGTTACAAAAGGCAATCAGTGGATCCGATTGAATAAGCAGGTAGAACTGTTAGATACACCAGGTATTTTGTGGCCGAAATTCGAGGATCAGGAAGTAGGCTTGAAGCTTGCATTTTTAGGATCGATCAACGAAGATATTTTAAATAAAGAAGAACTGGCCGGAGAGTTAGTAACATTTATTTCCAAACTTCATCCGGGCCTTCTTTCCGAACATTACAAGATTGAGGAAGAAGGAAAGAAACAGTACGAAGTGCTGGAGGCAATCGCAGAGTCCAGAGCATGTCTGACAAAAGGCGGTGGTTTCGATCTTGCCAGAGCTGCAAAATTACTGTTAGATGATTTCAGAAGCGGAAAACTGGGACGCATTACATTAGAAATGCCTCAGGCAACTGTCACAGGAGAATAATATGGCACGTACATTAAAAGGAGATCGTCTGGAAAAAGAGTTGCTGCGCCTTGAAGCAATGAAAGAATATGAACGTCAGTATGAGGATTGTACTTTGATATGTGGAGTAGATGAAGCCGGAAGAGGACCGCTTGCAGGTCCGGTTGTTGCTGGTGCGGCTATCTTACCTAAGGATCAGGTAATCTTGTATTTAAACGATTCAAAGAAACTTTCCGAAAAACGCCGTGAAGAGCTGTTTTTAGAAGTAAAAGAAAAAGCAGTTGCTTGGAGTGTAGGAATTGTCAGTCCGGGAAGAATTGATGAGATCAATATCCTTCAGGCGACATATGAGGCAATGCGCGAAGCGATCCAAGGCCTGCATATGGTTCCGGATGTGTTGTTAAATGATGCAGTGACGATTCCGGGAATGGAGATTACACAGGTTCCGATCATTAAAGGTGATGCAAAGAGTGTTTCCATTGCAGCTGCCAGTGTTCTTGCAAAAGTGACAAGGGATCACATGATGGTCGAATACGATCAGCTTTATCCGGAATATGGTTTTGCGAAACATAAAGGATACGGTACAGCTGCACATACAGCAGCAATTCGTGAATTTGGCCCAACACCGATCCATCGCATGTCTTTTTTAAAAAATATTCTGGGTCAGAAATAATATCGCATAGGAAGTGTTGAAAGCAAACAATAACAGAAAGACCGGCAGCCATTATGAACAACAAGTGGCTGCCTTTTTACAAAAACAAGGATTTGTAATCCTGGAAATGAATTTTCGCTGTAAAAGCGGGGAGATTGATATTATTGCAAAAGACGGATTATATTTGGTTTTCGTCGAAGTGAAATATCGTGGATCATATGCGACCGGAAATGCCCTGGAGGCTATCGATGCCAAAAAAGCTGCACAGGTACGCCGCGTGGCTCAGGTATATCTATACCAAAAGAGATATCCGGAAACAACACCTTGCAGATTTGATGCAGCCGGTGTCAACGGTACAACGATAACATATATTAAAAACGCATTTTGAAAGGAGGCATCTCATGTTTCAATGGAATAGAAAAAACACAGAGCCTCATTTAGTTGAAACGAATCATCAGGGAGTCACATGGTTAACGTTTCCAGCGTTGGAAGCATCCGGAATGGTAAAACATGCTTTTTCTACGCGTATGGGTGGAGTGAGTGAAGGACCGTTTGCAACCATGAATTTCTCTTTTACCAGAGGAGACAACCCGGAGTCAGTAAAAGAAAACTATCGTCGTATGGCCAATGCTCTCGATGTTGAGATGGAGCGAATGGTCGTTACATGGCAGACACATACTACAAATGTACGCAAAGTATCCGAAGAAGACTTTGGAAAAGGAGTGCTCTTAGATCGAGATTATCGAGATGTCGATGGCTTGATCACCAATATTCCGGGCGTAACTTTAGTCACCTTTTTCGCAGACTGCGTTCCGCTCTATTTTTTAGATACAAAAAACAGAGCGATCGGATTGTCGCATTCCGGATGGAGAGGAACTGTCAACCGAATGGGTCAGGAAACGCTTCATCGTATGAGAGACGCATTTGGTACTGATCCGAAAGATGTGATTGCTTGTATTGGACCGAGTATTTGTCAGGATTGTTATGAGGTTGGTCCTGAAGTGATCGATCAGTTCCGTCATGCATTTGCAGAATGCCATCATAAAATATTATTCTATGAGAAGCCAAACGGAAAATATCAGTTGAATTTGTGGGAAGCGAATCGTATAGTTCTTAGTGAAGCCGGTATTCCGATTGAACAGATTTCAATAACAGATATCTGCACATATTGCAATCCGGATCTGCTCTTTTCTCATAGAAGATGTGCGGATAAACGAGGAAACTTATGTGCTTTTTTATGTTTAAATGAATAAAATCATAAATCCGGAGCTTGATAAATATGACAATTTTCGAAAAACCTTCTAGTGTATTATTCTTTTGCGCGCTCATAATAGGAGTGTAACAAAAAACAGCCGCAAAGAAACGCGGCAGTACAATAAAGGAGGCGTTGACTATGTCTAATAACAATTCTTCTAATAACAACCGTGTGGTAGTACCTGAGGCAAAAGAGGCAATGAATCGCTTCAAAATGGAAGTAGCTAACGAGATTGGCGTTCCGCTTTCCAATGGTTATAACGGTAACCTCACATCTGCACAGAACGGCAGCGTAGGTGGTTATATGGTTAAGAAGATGATCGAAGCGCAGGAGAGACAGATGGCCGGTAAATAAGCCGTGAATAAATGAAAAAAGATCCCTTTCGTCAGCATGTCTGATGGAGGGGATTTTTTATTGGTTTCGATTTTATACAAAAAATTTACTTGTATATCCTTTCCATTCCGATTATAATGGAACAATATAATGAGGTGAATTATGAGAGTTATTGCAGGAAGCGCCAGACGGCTGCAATTGAAAACGGTAGAGGGCATGGATACAAGACCAACTCAGGACCGTATAAAAGAAACATTATTTAATATGATCAACAATGATCTTTACGGAGCAACATTTCTCGACTTGTTTGCAGGAAGCGGAGCGATCGGTATCGAGGCTTTAAGCCGAGGAGCGAAAGAAGCTGTTTTCATTGACAATGGAAGTCGTCAGGTTGCATGTATCCGTGACAACTTAAAAACAACAAGACTGGAAGACAAAGCGCTTGTGATAAACAGCGATGTGGTTTCCGGCCTTAAGATGATGGAAAGAAACGGAAAGAAGTTTGATCTTGTTTTTATGGATCCTCCTTATGACCGTGAATTGGAAAAGCATGTAATGGAGGCATTTTGCAACTCCTGCCTTGCTGATGAAGATACACTTTTCATCGTGGAGGCATCACTGGGAACCAGTTTTTCCTGGGCAGGCCCGATGGGCTACGAAATCGTCCGTACAAAAGAGTATAAGACAAACAAACATGTCTTTTTGATGAAAGCTCTGGAGACTGACGAAAACTAAAGAAACCGGAGATAGGATTATGAAGAAAGCAATTTATCCGGGAAGTTTTGACCCGGTAACATTAGGACACATCGATGTTATCGAACGTGCATCCAAATTATTTGATCATCTGATCATCGCAGTACTTGGAAACAGTGCAAAAACTCCATTGTTTTCTACAGAGGAACGTGTTAAGATGTTACAAGAAGTTACAAAACACATTCCGAATGTGGAAGTAGAGAGCTTTGGCGGTCTTACCGTAGATTTTGCGAAAACTCATAAGGCAACAGCGATGGTGCGTGGACTTCGTGCGGTTACAGACTTTGAGTACGAGCTCCAGATCGCACAGTTGAATCACGTTATCAATCCGGAAATTGATACAGTTTTTTTAGTAACAGATTTAAAATATGCATATCTCAGCTCCAGCTCTGTAAAAGAGGTAGCGGCTTACGGCGGTGATATTTCCCAGTTCGTAACTCCGCTCGTGGAAGCAGAAGTTAAGAAAAAATTTGAAGGCAAGATCAAAGGAAAGGAATAATCAACTATGAGCAGAATTGAACAGTTAATTACTGAAATTGAAGAATATATCGACAGCTGTAAGTTCCAGCCGTTATCTACAACAAAGATCATCGTAAACAAAGAGGAGTTAGACGAGCTTTTAGTCGAGCTTCGTCTCCGTATTCCGGATGAGATCAAGCAGTATCAGAAGATCATCAGCAATCAGGAAGCGATTCTTTCTGATGCACGTTCCAAAGCAGATGCTATGTTAGATGAGGCAACTGCACAGACAAGCGAGATGGTAAACGAGCATGAGATCATGCAGAGAGCATATGCTCATGCCAACGAAGTGATCGAGCAGGCGCAGGCTCAGGCTCAGGCGATCATTGACAATGCAGTGAATGATGCAAACAATATTCGTCAGGGTTCTATTCAGTACACAGATGAGATGTTAAAGAGTCTTCAGACAATCATCACACACTCCATGGAAGGTGCACAGGGACGTTTTGATGCGTTCATGAACTCCATGAAGTCCAGCTACGACATTGTATCTTCCAACAGACAGGAACTGTCCGGAAGCATTGTTGTGGAGACAACAGAAGAGGAAGCATAATTATCGATTACATAGGAGATAAGCAAGCACGGTTGAAAGAAGTGCATGGGCCGATTTCCAGACTATGTAGGACCGGATGGATAGTCCGGTCCTTTTTTTATTTTCTAAAATGCCTTTTGTTTGAAAAACACCTGAAATTCCTCCAAAAGTCAGAGTGGCGATTGCTGCGATATAACCAATGGTATGGTTGCAATATGTTCCCCACTCTTTTATACCTACAGTCATTTCTAAAATGCTGATAAGACATAGTTTTATAATAGAGGGGATTTGTGATGCATTTCTAACAAATACGACCGCTATGGAGAACATAACAAGATAGCCACCAATTTTACAAAGTATTTCAATCGATGAAAGAATAGATGCATTGAGATCAAGTGGTGATTCTGAATCTTGTTGTCGAAACTGCGTGTTATTAGGAGCGGTATGAAAGGAATAGATTCTTTTTGCAATAACTGCTAACACCAGAATCGGAGTGTAAACAGATATTAATAACAATGGAATACTGATTTGATCCGAAAAATAAGGATAAAGATATCCTAATATGAACATGGGACTTGGATGATTGCAAATGACCATTAAAAATCTGGCCTCCCGGAGAGAAATTCGACCTTCACTTACAAATTCAGTACAAATTTTCGCACCCATTGGATATCCGCACAGTAATCCGGATATAAGAACATAACAGCCTTCATTCGAAAGTCCCAATGTTGGATGTAGGACTATATGAAATGGACGCATAATCTGATTCAATCCACCGCCGGAAACAATTAGTCCTGAAAGTACCATAAATGGAAACAGGGCAGGAACTACCGAAGTATACCATAGTAAAAGTCCCTGTCTGGCACCTTCTGTAACTTTAGAGGAACATAACAGCAGTAAAATTAAAACTAGAAATAGAGCAACGGAGCGTAACGGAATTGGTTTCATAAAAACGAACCTGGTGAAAGAGTTATTTTTAATGTATGTCCGAAATATGAAGTTTATGAAAATTTTGTAACCAGTTGTACTTTTTTTCGAATTTTGGTATGATAATGAAGATAGTATGAAAATGGAGGAGTTTTGCCTGTGGGAAAAGAAATGCGTCTGGACAAGTATCTGGCCGACATGGGAAAAGGAACCAGAAGCCAGATAAAGGAAGCGGCCCGTAAAGGACGGATTCAGATCAATGGTGTTATTACAAAGAAACCGGACACAAAAGTGAATGTGGAGACAGATATCATTGTATTTGACGGAGCTGTTGTTTCTTATGTTACAATGGAATATTATATGCTGAACAAGCCGCAGGGCGTTGTTTCTGCCACAGAGGATAACAAATATCAGACCGTCATTGACTTGATCGACGGTAAGAATCGTAAAGATCTATTCCCGGTAGGACGTCTGGATATTGATACCGAAGGACTTCTTCTGATTACCAACGACGGTCCGCTGGCTCATCGCTTGCTGGCACCGAAAAAACATGTAGATAAGATATACTATGCAGTTTGTGATGGTACAGTACCGGATTCTGCAGTGGATAAATTTGCGGAAGGTATCTTGTTGCCGGATGGATTAAAATGTCTCCCCGCTTCTTTAGAAATCCTGATGAGAAAAGAAGATGATGGGAAACAGATTTCTGAAATTAAACTGACGATTCGTGAAGGTAAGTTTCATCAAGTGAAACGTATGATGGAAGCAGTCGGCTGTCCGGTTATGTTTTTAAAGCGTTTGACCATGGGGCCATTAACCTTGGATGAAGCTTTAAAACCGGGAGAATATCGTTCTTTGACAGAGGAAGAATTGGAGTTGTTAAACGATTTATGATAAAAAACTTATTAGATGGCAAGAAGGCAATTCTGTTTGATCTGGATGGAACTTTAGTGGATTCTATGTGGATGTGGAAACAGATTGATATCGAATTTCTCGGAAGATATGGATATGATTGTCCTGATGACCTGCAAAAATCCATTGAAGGTATGAGCTTTTCTGAGACGGCAGTCTATTTTAAAGAGCGCTTTCGTATTCCACTATCGTTGGATGAGATCAAAGCATGCTGGACTCAGATGTCTATTGATAAATACCGCTATGAAGTTCCGTTAAAAGACGGAGCATTAGAATTTCTTAAATATTGTAAACAAAACAATCTGCGCACCGGAATTGCCACCAGCAACGGACGTGATATGGTAGATGCAGTGATTGAGTCTTTGCAGATCGGAGAATATCTGGATGTGATCACAACTGCCTGTGAGGTAAAAGCCGGAAAACCGGAGCCGGATATTTATCTGGAGGTTGCCAAACGACTCGGTGTGGAGCCATCAGATTGTTTGGTCTTTGAAGATATTCCTGCCGGAATTATAGCGGGAAAAAGAGCCGGGATGCAAGTCATTGCGGTTGAAGATGATTTTTCGAAACTTATGAAACCGGAGAAGGTGCAGATTGCAGACGGTTTCATTGATACATATTTTGATATATTGTAAAAAGTGAGGGATAGTATGTTACATGATTTTCTTCCGATTTGTAGAGAAGATATGGATAAGCGAGGCTGGGAACAGTGTGACTTTGTTTATGTGATCGGCGATGCGTATGTAGATCATCCGTCATTCGGACCTGCGATCATCAGCCGTCTGTTAGAGGCTCATGGCTATAAAGTCGGTATTATTTCACAGCCTGACTGGAAAGAAAAAGAAAGTGTGATGATCCTTGGAGAGCCGCGACTTGGTTTCCTTGTAAGTGCCGGCAACATGGATTCCATGGTAAATCATTACTCAGTATCCAAACATCGCAGAGAGAAAGACTCTTATACTCCTGGTGGAGAGATGGGGAAACGTCCGGATTACGCAGCTGTTGTATACTGTAATCTGATCCGTTCTGCTTATAAAGATTCTCCGATTATCCTTGGTGGAATCGAAGCCAGTTTAAGACGTTTGGCTCATTATGACTATTGGTCCAATAAAGTAAAACGTTCTATTCTTCTGGATTCACAGGCAGACCTGGTTTCCTATGGTATGGGCGAAAAATCAATTATCGAGATTGCAGATGCATTGAATTCCGGTCTCAATATCAAAGACATTACCTACATTGAAGGTACTGTATATAAAACAGACAGCCGTGATAAAGTTTATGATGCGATCATGCTTCCGGAATTCTACGATATTCGCGATAATAAACGCAAATATGCGGAGAGCTTCTTCATTCAGTACCAGAATGCGGGCCCGTTATCCGGAAAACGTTTATGTGAGCCGTACACAGAGAAATTATTTGTGGTACAGAACCCACCTGCGAAACCGCTTACAATGCAGGAAATGGACGATGTTTATGCACTTCCTTATATGAGAAAGTGGCACCCGAGCTACGATGCTCTTGGCGGTATTCCGGCTTTCAGCGAAGTGAAATTCAGTCTTATCAGCAATCGAGGATGTTTTGGAGGATGTAGTTTCTGTGCTCTTACATTCCATCAGGGACGTATCATTCAGGTTCGAAGCCATGAATCAATCGTTGATGAAGCGAAGATGCTTACAGAAGAACCTGATTTTAAAGGATACATTCATGATGTAGGCGGTCCGACCGCAAACTTCCGTTTCCCGGCATGTAAGAAACAGTTGGATAAGGGTGCATGTCCGAACAAACAGTGTCTGTTCCCGAAACCGTGTCAGAATATGATCGCGGACCACAGAGATTATATTAAACTGCTTCGTAAGCTTCGCGAAATTCCGAAAGTGAAAAAGGTGTTCGTTCGTTCCGGTATTCGTTTTGACTATCTTCTTGCGGATAAGAGCCGTGAATTCTTGCGTGAGCTCTGCGAGCATCATGTCAGCGGTCAGTTAAAGGTTGCTCCGGAACATATTTCTGACGCAGTATTACAGAGAATGGGTAAACCGGAAGTATCTGTATACAATCAGTTTGTAAAAGAATACAAAGCCATGAACCAGAAGATTGGTAAAGAACAGTATCTGGTTCCGTATCTGATGTCTTCCCATCCGGGTTCCACTTTGAAGGAAGCCATTGAACTTGCTGAATACCTGAGAGATTTAGGTTATATGCCGGAACAGGTACAGGATTTCTATCCGACACCGTCCACGATCTCTACTTGTATGTACTATACAGGATTGGATCCAAGAACCATGGAAGAAGTTTATGTTCCAAAGAATCCGCATGAAAAAGCAATGCAGAGAGCTTTGATCCAGTATCGTAATCCAAAAAACTATGATCTGGTTTATGAGGCATTGAAGAAGGCCGGAAGAGAAGACCTGATCGGATTTGATAAACACTGTCTGATCCGCCCGAGAAACGTTGGCTATTCTCGCCCGAATGGACAAGGAGCCGGTTATGCTAAAACAAATGCAGGCTCTGCGAAAGGTGGAAAACCGTGGGCAAAAGGAGCATCTGAGAAGAAGGCAGCTCCTGCTAAAAAGAAAACCATCCGCAACGTTCACAAAAAGAAAGGTTGATTAATTCTATGAAAATTGCGATCGTAACCGGCGCATCTTCCGGAATGGGAAGAGAGATGGTCTATCAGTTAGCTGACCGTTTTGGAGGGCTTTCAGAAATTTGGGTAATTGCAAGACGCAAGGAACGTCTCGATGAATTTGATGGAAAGCTTCCATTAAAGATTCGCAAATTTGCAATCGATATTACAGATGCTCAATCCCTAAATGTGTTGAGAAATGAGCTTGAAGTGGTGCGTCCGGATGTGAAAATCCTCGTAAATTCAGCCGGTTGTGGGAAATATGGAAATATTGGTGAATTGACTCCTGAGGAATCATCCGCCATGATCCGATTAAATGCAGAGTCACTAACTGCAGTAACTGAACTTGTTCTTCCATATATTTCAGCCAATAGCAGGATCATTCAATTCGCGTCTGCAGCTGCGTTTGTTCCCCAGCCCGGGTTTGCCGTTTATGCTGCGACCAAATCCTATGTGTTGAGTTACAGTCGTGCACTTGCTCAAGAATTGAAGTCCAGAAATATAGCTGTGACAGCTGTTTGTCCGGGATCTGTAGAGACTGAATTCTTTGATTATGCACTAAATGGCCGAAAGTTGCCGGCTTATAAAAAAGCGGTGATTTCTCAACCGGAAGTTGTAGTCAAACATGCGATCAATGACAGTTTGATGGGAAAATCAATGTCGATTTCAGGACCGGTAATGAAAGGATTTTACTTGCTATGTAAATTCGTTCCTCATGATCTGATCATGCGATTTATCAAATAGCTGGTATTTACACACGAAAAGAGGTTCAAATTTGAAAAATTTTAAGATAAGAAAAGGTCATTACGGTTACCGTGATGCTAACAAAAAGAAACGAATAACTTATGTATCAATATTTGCAGTTGCCATAGCGAGTGTCCTGATCGGAAGATTTTTTGTAGAGATGGAAGATATTAAGAATATGATGATGATCACAGCAATTCTGCTTGTTCTTCCGATGGCCAATCTGGCTTCTCCGATGCTTGTTGCATGGAAATATAAGACAGCTCCAAAAGATTTTTATGAAGCAGTAAAACCATATGGTGAGAAATTTACTGTATTTTATGACTTGATCATCACTAATACAGACCTGATCATGCCAATCGACGCAGCTGTGATCCATCCGACCGGTGTATATTTATTCTGCCCGAATAAGAATGTAGATGTTAAAAAAGGCGAGAAGTTTATCAATGAGATCCTTGTAGGCTGGAAATTGGACGGAAATGCAAAGATCATGGTTGAGAAAAAGAATTATCTGAATCGTTTGGCTTCTTTAAGAGATCTGACAGAAGAGGATGATGACGGAAGTACTGAGTATATCACAAAAGTTATTCTTGGTCTTTCTATGTAATAAGAAAGGGACTTGATTTTATGCAGGAAATTACCATCGGTAAAAATGAAGCCGGACAGCGTCTGGATAAGTTTCTGGCGAAATATATGAACCTGGCTCCGAAGAGTTTCTTTTATAAAATGATGCGCAAAAAGAATATTACCCTTAACGGAAAAAAATGTGAAGGACCGGAAAAACTGGCAGAGGGTGATATTGTAAAATTATTTTTATCTGATGAAACCATTTCAGGATTCACAGAAGTAAAAGTTCAAAAAATCCAGAAATCCAATAAACAAAAATTGGATGTGATTTATGAAGATGATCAGATTATTTTGATCAACAAGCCGTCAGGCATGCTTTCACAAAAAGCAAAGGAAAGTGATATTTCTCTGGTGGAACACCTGATCGATTATCTGTTGGATTCCGGAGCGATTACCGAAGACTCCATGCGAAGTTTCCGCCCGTCGATCTGCAATCGACTGGATCGAAACACAAGTGGTATTGTAGCTTGTGGAAAGTCATTAGCAGGTCTACAGATGCTTTCCGAAGTATTCCGTGACCGCAGTATTCATAAGTATTATCAGTGTATAGTAAAAGGTGAGATGAAAGACAGTCGTACAATTGAGGGCTGGCTGTTGAAAGATGAGGCAACAAATAAGGTTCAGATTTTCAAATCAGAGGTGAAGGATGCACTTCCGATCCGTACAAAATACGAACCGCTTGCTACAAATGGCAAACTTACTTTATTGAAAGTAACGTTGATCACAGGTCGTTCACACCAGATTCGTGCACACTTGGCATCGATTGGGCATCCGATCTTAGGAGACTCAAAGTACGGAACCAATTCCAATAAAGGTATAGAGCAGCAATATCAGATTCGTTCCCAGCTTCTTCACTCATACAGACTAGAGTTTCCAAAGTTGCCGGAACCATTTGACTATTTGAGCGGAAAATATTTTGAGGCTCCTCTGCCGAATGATTTTAAACGAGTTATCACAGGTGAGAAACTGAACAAATAATACCTGATATGATGGAAAAGGAGTCATTTTATGGGTACATGGAAAACAAGAGGACTTCGTGGTTCCACATTAGAAGATCTGATCAATCGAACCAATGAAAGCTACCGTGAAAAAAAACTGGCACTGATCCAGAAAGTTCCTACCCCGATCACTCCGATTGAAATTGATAAAGCCAGCAGACATATTACACTGGCATATTTTGATACTAAAAGTACAGTCGACTACATCGGTGCAGTCCAGGGAATCCCTATCTGTTTCGATGCTAAGGAATGTGCAGTAAAAACATTTCCACTTCAAAACATTCATCCTCATCAGATTGCCTTTATGAGTGAATTTGAGGCACAGGGCGGAGTGGCATTTATCATACTTTCTTACACAACGGAAGATGAAATCTATTATATTCCGTTTGATGTGATCTTTGAATTTTGGAAACGTATGGAAAATGGCGGTCGGAAAAGTTTTACTTATGAAGAAGTGATCCCAAAAGCGTGGAAGATCCGGAGTCACAGAGATATGTTGGTACATTATCTGGAACAGCTTCAAATGGATCTTGACCGTAAGGAATCCATATAAAATTAGCAATAAGGAGGAATTGCAATGTTTGAAATGCTAATTTGGCTCGTCATGCTTGCAGTATTCGGTTTATCTTCACTCAAAAAGAATGGTACACTGGATCAGATGATGAGTGAATTTTCCAAAAAGAAACAAAACGAAGAAGATAATGTGGTTTTTGAACAAGACGAAAATGGAACTCCGAAACGTACAAAACGTCCGATGTCCGGAGGCGGAAAAAATTTAAAGATCAATACAGGATCAATCGGAAAAGGTGTCGGTATTGCGTTTCTTGTGATTTTTTTAGGCATCACCGGTTTAAACAGCTATTATACGCTTAGCGAACAGGAAATGGCTGTTGTAACTACATTTGGCAGTCCGTCTGTTGTAGAGTCTTCCGGTCTTCATTTTAAAATCCCGTATATTCAGAAGGTGACAAAAGTTTCAAAAGAAATTACAGGAATGCAGATTGGATATACAACGGATCCGGAACGTGCTTACGGCGCCTCTCCGGAAACTCCGGTTACGATTGAAAATGAAAGTCTTATGATCACAAAAGACTTTAACCTTACTAATGTTGATTTCTATATTGAATACATGGTAACGGATCCGGTACAGGCTGTTCGTCATAAGACTGTTTATAATGAGATTATTAAAAACCTTGCTCAGAGTTATATCCGTGATACCGTTGGTATGTACAATGTTGATGAAGTTATTACAACAGGAAAAACTCAGATCCAGGAGAGGATCAAAGAGCAGCTGACTCAGAGACTGGTTGATGAGAACATTGGCTACGGTATTTACAACGTTTCTATTCAGGATTCCGATATGCCGCGTGCGGACGTAGGTGATGCGTTCAAGGCTGTAGAAGATGCAAAACAGGGTATGGAGACTGCGATCAACGAAGCTAAAAAGTATCAGTCTGAGAATATTCCGAAGGCAAAAGCGGAAGCGGATAAGCTGATCCAGGAGGCAGAAGCCTTCAAGCAAGAGCGTATTAACGAGGCTACCGGTCAGGTAGCACGTTTTGAAGATACTTATGCTGAATATGTGAAATACCCGTTGATCACGAAAAAGCGTATGTTCTACGAAACAATGGAAGAAATTCTTCCGGACTTAAAAGTAATTATCGACAATGGAAGCGGTACTCAGACCATGCTTCCGTTAGAGCCGTTTACAACTGCGGTCGGTCAGTAGAAAGGAGGAGAATTATATGAAGAAATTAAGTAAATCTTTTGTTGCGATCATTGTTCTCGTCCTTGTATTAGTTGTAGGAAGTTCCAGCCTTGTGAGCACATACAATGATGAGTATAAGTTGATCCTGCAGTT
>JAZRLX010000103.1:0-5387 GCA_045647085.1 Pilosibacter sp. | reverse complement strand
GAAAATATGGAACGTTGAGAGGATATAGGGATAGGAGATTATATGATTAATAAAGAGCGAGTGTTAGATACATTTTTAAATTATGTCCAGATTGACAGTGAATCAGGAAATGAAAAGGATATGGCAGAGAGATTAAGAGATGATCTTCTGTCACTGGGGCTTGAAGTGAAAACAGACCATGCGGGCGAAGGATTTGGCTCCAACGGATTTAATGTGTGTGCTTATTTGCAGGGAAGTCTTCCGGGAGAACCGACGATCCTTTGTGCGCACATGGACACAGTTACACCGGGAAAGGGCATTCGTCCGATTGTAGAAAATGGAATTATTCATACGGATGGAAGTACAATTCTGGGAGCTGATGATAAATCCGGAGTGGCTGCGATCATGGAAGCAGTTCGAACAGTCATCGAGAATAAATTGCCATGTCGAAGTGCGGAAATTTTGTTTACGATCGGGGAGGATTGTGGTCTGGAAGGTGCGAAGTACATGGATTATTCTATGATAAAGGGCAAAGAAGCTTTGGTATTTGATCATCACGGACCGATTGGAACAGTTATGAATCAGGCTCCGGGTCATTATCGTGTACATGCGGAGGTAATTGGACGTGCAGCGCATGCCGGTATGGCTCCGGAGAATGGCGTTAATGCCATTCAGGTAATGGCGAAGGCGATCGCAAATATGAAACTCATGCGTATTGACGAGGAGACTACATGCAATATCAGTATGATGCAGTCGAATTATGCAACGAATATTGTACCGGAACGAGCAGAATTTTTGGCAGAGATTCGCAGCCATAGGAAAGAGAAGCTGGATGCGCAGGCGGAGCACATGCGAGCTTGTTTGCAGGATGTGTGCGATGAGATGGGAGCACAGCTGAAGTTTGATGTGTCGGTTACTTTTGGTAATTTTAATCTGGATGAAACTGACCCATTGGTACAGAGAGTTAAGCATTCTTGTGAAAGACTGGGATTCCCGTTTGTTATGGAAAAGGGCGGAGGAGGAAGTGATGCAAATATCATGGTTCTCCATGGAATTAAGCCTTTGGTAGTGGGATGCGGTATGGAAAACGTACATACTGGACAAGAATATGTGGAAATAGAAGATTTAAATAAAACCAGTATGTTGATCCTGGATTTACTGACAAAATAATAATAGAGAGAATGTAACGGAGGATGGGGTATGATAAAACATCCAATTGCTAACATGCATACGGACAGAGGTGTCATCACAATCGAACTGTATCCGGAATTTGCTCCGAATACAGTAAATAGTTTTATCTGGGCGACGAACGAGAAGATGTATGAGAATCGTCTGATCAAGCGTGTAGTCCCGGGATTTGTGTTGCAACCGTCATATTGTTATTTTGACGATGAGCGATGCGATTTTATGTTGGATGGAGAGTTCGAGTCCAATGGAATTGAAAATCCATTGAAGATGGAGAAGTGGACAGTTGCGATGGCCGGAGATGGTGAGGCGGAAGCGCACGGCTGTGAGTTTTTTATTACACTTTCTGACGAGACAGGAGAGAAATTGCAAGGAAGATTTGCGGCATTCGGACGTGTGATCGATGGATTTGAAGCGGTGGAACGACTGGAAAAGGTTCCTACGATTCAAGTGTTTCCGGAAGGTGTAGGTGCAGTCATTCGTCAGCCTGTCGAGGATGAGTATATGAGACACATGGAAGTGGAGACTTTCGGTGTTGAATATCCAAAGCCGGTCGTAAAACGTTGGAGTACGAAGAAGTAGAGGGAAAACAATGAACATTCAGATTTATGGAACGAAAAAATGTTTTGATACGAAGAAGGCGCAGAGATATTTCAAGGAACGTGGAATAAAGTTTCAGTTTATTGATCTTTCGGAAAAGGGTCTTAGCAAGGGAGAGTTTAACAGTGTGAAGCAGGCGGTTGGTGGACTTGATAAAATGTTGGACGAGGCTTGTAAAGACCAGGATACGCTGGCATTGGTGAAGTACCTGGTGGATTCTGATAAAGAAGCAAAAGTGTTGGAGAACCAGCAGATTTTGAAAACTCCGATCGTACGGAACGGAAAGCAGGCGACAGTAGGAGATCATCCGGAAATCTGGAAAACATGGAAATAAAATAGACAAATAAAAACGGACGAGAAATGATCGATAACGATTGTTTCCCGTCCGTTTGTTATTGAGTCGGATCATTAACAGATTCCGGCAATTTTCAGGGCACACCACACCAAGAGAAGTGCCATGATCAGGTTCATGAGTTTATAGTGTTTTGTGTAAATTTTGTTCAATGCATTTCCTGCGAAAGCCCACATTAAGTTTCCAATGGCGCCCATAACCATGAAGTACACCGCAAATAAGAGGATCATCGGTGTTGTATGGACGAACGGTAAAATGTAGGAAGAGAACATGGTAATACCGTGAATGATCATCTTTGCATTTACTAACTGCAGGCAAAATCCCATCGCATATGTAGGAAGTTTTTGTTCTGCTGCAGCATTCGGCGGCTGGCGTTTGTAGGTATTCCATGCGAGGTAGAGAAGATAAGCCGCACCGACCAGTTTCATGACCGGCTGAATGCCCGGAATGATGTTGATCAGGGTTTGTCCCAATAAACCGCAAAGGCTCATGATTAACAGTGCGCCGGTCCAGATACCTGCCATGAACGGCATATTTTTTCGTACTCCGTAACGGCTGGCTGTGGATAGAAGCAAGATATTATTAGGACCCGGTGACCATACGGTGATCATACAGGTAATTGTCAGATCAATAAGATTAGCCAAAGGCATAGGTTTGTGTTCCTTTCATATTAAAATAATTATCTGCTTTTTCCGGTAAAGATGACAACCGAACGTGGCGGCATCGTATATTTTGTGCCGACGCGTGGTTCTTTTCCTTCGGAATAATAGTAATTTCCTTTTTTATCGCCAGCTGTATTGACGGAGAGATGCCATGCTACATGATTGCGCAGTTTCGGCAGTGTGATCGGAACCGGCTCCCAGTAACTGTTTACAGCAACATAGACAAGGTCATCCGTACCTTTTTTGCGGTCATAACCGGCAAAGCTGATGGCGAGTGTCATTGCATTTTCCGGAAGATTGGTAACTGATGCATCTGCAGCATGTGTGACAATCTGCTCCATTCCGCAAACAGCATTCGGAAGTCTTTTGCGGATGACCGGATGACGGTGACGATAATGGATCATAAATTTGAAGAATTCAAATAATTCTTTATTTTTCTTGAGATAGCTCCAGTCCAGCCAGGAGATCTCGTTGTCCTGACAATAACTGTTGTTGTTGCCATACTGGGTATTTCCAAATTCATCGCCGGCCAGGAACATCGGAGTTCCGCGGCTGCACATCAGGACTGCACATGCATTGCGGATCATCTTGTAGCGAAGAGCGAGCACTTCCGGATCGCTACTTTCGCCCTCTTCACCACAGTTCCAGCTTCGATTATCATCCGAACCGTCGGTATTGTTCCAACCATTTCCTTCATTATGTTTATAGTTGTAAGAGTACAGATCGTATAACGTAAATCCGTCGTGGCAGGTCAGGAAATTAATGCAAGAGTTGTATCCTGCATAGTTTTTGTGGTCTTCAGAAAACATACCGCCGTACATATCACCGGAACCGGAAATACACTGTGCAGCTGTCCGGGATGCCCAGGAATCGCCTTTTAAGAAGCTGCGCAAGGTGTCGCGGTATCGTCCGTTCCACTCGGCCCAGCGGTTGCTGGCAGGAAATCGTCCGACCTGATACAGGCCTCCTGCGTCCCATGCTTCTGCGATCAGCTTCACATTTCGGAGCAGCGGATCTGCAGCGAGAGTTCGAAGCAGCGGCGGGTTGTTCATCGGAGAACCATCCTCATTACGTCCTAGAATGCTGGCGAGATCAAAACGAAAACCATCAACACGGTAATAAATAGTCCAGTAACGTAAGCACTCCAGGATCATCTGCTGGACGATCGGATGATTGCAGTTCAGCGTATTTCCGCATCCACTGAAATTGTAGTAATTTCCGTCCGGAGTCAGCATATAATAAATGTTGTTGTCAAATCCTTTGAAGCTGAAGGTCTTTCCCTGTTCATTTCCTTCTGCAGTATGGTTAAATACTACATCTAAAATGACTTCAATTCCATTATCATGGAACGCCTTGATCAATTCTTTGAGCTCATTGCCCTCCTGGTGATATTCCTGAGAAGCATTGTAGCTGGTGTTTGGAGCAAAGAAGCTGACCGTATTATATCCCCAGTATTCGACCAGACGTTTTCCGTTTACATTGCGGGCGTGAATGGTTTCGTCGAACTGGAAAACAGGCATCAGCTCAACTGCATTGATACCAAGTTCTTTCAAATACGGAATCTTCTCTTTCAGCCCGGAGAAGGTACCACGGTGTTTTACGCCGGAAGATTCATGCTGTGTGAAACCACGGACATGAAGTTCGTAGATGATCAGGTCGCTCAGCTCTTTTTTTGATTGCGGAGCATCGCCCCAATCAAAGTTCTCTTTTACGACGCGGGCGCGATAGGAGCCTCTTTTGGAGTTGCCCCAAATACGCTGGCCGGCTACGGCTTTTGCATAAGGATCTAATAAAATGTTTTTTCGGTCAAACAGAAGTCCTTTTGATGGTTTGTAAGGTCCGTCAACACGGTAGGCATATTCCAGATCTTCGATGTCGAGGTCAAAAACGATCATAGAGTACACATCACCGATTCGATAAGACTCCGGGAATGGAAGGACAGCGAAAGGCTTTGCTTGTCCACGATGGAAAAGTAATAATTCGACACTGGTTCCATGGTGTGTGTGCACGGTAAAGTTGATACCGTTAGGCAGTGCCATGGCTCCGTTGATATCAAACAGACCCGGACGGACTTTAAAGCCCGCAATCTCGTGAGTGCTGGTCGGCGGTGACGGAATATATGAAAATAGATCCGGACGATAGGAATCCATAAAAATCCTCCTAAGAAAGCAATATAATTTTATTATATTTGTTTTCAAGATTCTCGTCAAAGGGTTTCGATGTTATGCAAAAACTATAGCATTCTGAAAAGTTTTCTGTTATAATGGACAGCATATGAGAAGGAAACTTAATGGAAGGAAGTAACTATATATGTCTAATGAAAACAATGCTTTATTAAGAAAATTAGAAGTGATGACAGCGCTTCGTACATCCGAGGAGCTTTACACATTGATCGCTCTTACAACAAACCAGCCGTTCGTGCAGTGTGATCTGGAGACTTATGACGATGTGGTTTATGTGTACGCTGATTTCGAGGATATCAAGAGAGAGGGTATGCGCTTTATTGAGGCAAAACATCCGGTACGTGTTCAGAAGCTGACAAAAGATCAGTTATTGATCTTCTACACACACCTGTATACAATGGGTGTAAACTGTATCGTATTCAACGG
>JAZRLX010000102.1:0-2599 GCA_045647085.1 Pilosibacter sp. | reverse complement strand
TCCATCTTTTTTGCGACACTTCTCGGTTTTACAATCCTGGAACCGGTTCATTTGCTGTGGATCAACTTGATCACGGATTGCTTTCCGGCTCTGGCGCTCGGAATGGAAAAGAGCGAATACGACATTATGAAACGTTCGCCACGTGATTCGAAAGAAGGGATCTTTGCAGGAGGTATGGCCCTTGATGTATTCTTCCAGGGAACGATCGTTACCGTTCTGGTCATGGTATCCTATCTGCTCGGCCATTATTACGAGAGCGGAGTATGGGAGTTTGTGAACAGCAAAGATGGAACCACCATGGCATTCCTGACCCTGTCCATGGTCGAGATCTTCCATTCCCTGAACATGAGAAGCCGCCGTGGCTCTATCTTCCGAATGAAGACCCACAATAAATTTTTATATGGAGCGATGTGCGTCTCCTTGGTACTGACGACACTTGTGATCGAAGTACCTTTCCTGGCGAAAGCCTTTGCATTTACCCCCATCGCACTGCCGGAATATCTGATGGCACTGGGACTGGCGATCTTGATCATTCCGATCATGGAGGTGGTGAAGGCGGTGCAGAGGAGAGGGAATATTTAATTGTGTATTTAGGTTAGTAAAAATAATAAAGAGCAATCTGTAGAAAATCCCGTACTATCTCAAAATACGGCTGACTACCCTTACTTCACTTCATTTTATTCGCCCTTACGCCGATCGCGATAAAGTCGTTTGCGATCTCTGTAAGGGCGCAAAACTCGTGAAGCTCAGTCGTTCAACCTATCATTTGAGATATGTACGGGATTTTCTATCAGATACTGCTTTATTATTATTTACAAATTTAAATACTACAATGTGCTTATTATCGCCAATTACTGTAAGGAGTTGCAATTATCAGTATTTAGTTAAGACAACGTGGCTATAAAAAGTCCCAGGCTGACAAGTGTTTTCAAGAAGGACCATAGAATTCCGTCGGTACTTGGCGCTTTAGCGCCTTAGTACCGCTACGCAATTCTCTGAACGCGAGTGTGTCCGCTTGAAAATTCCTGCCAACCTGGGACTCTTTATTTCCAAGTTGATTCAATTAAATCCTTATTTCATGGAGTAAGAAAACAATCTTACATCATCTTCTTCTCCACAATCCCCGCGAACAATCCAAGTCCATAATACAGACCATCTTCATCCATCAGGTAAGCCGGATTGTGATGTGGGCGGTCTGTTCCTTTCTCAGGATTTCGTGTTCCGATCTCGATGAAAGTACCCGGACATCCGACTTCTGTAAATGCGGAGAAGTCCTCGCCAGGCATAACCGGCTGGATTTCCAGAACTGCCTCCGGACCGAAGTAGTCGGAGATAGCAGCGCGTGCGCCATCGGTTAATTCCACATCGTTAATAACGGAATCATAACCTCTTGTATATGTCACTTCGCAGGATCCGCCCATGCTTGCTGCGATACCGTTAGAGATTTCAGCGATCATGTCCGGGATACGATTGCGGAGTTCTTTAGAGAAAGTTCTCACAGAACCGCGGAGCATCACTTCGCCCGGAATGATATTGTACGCATCGCCGCCACTGATCTGGCAGATGGACAATACGGCTGTTTCGTATGCGCTGATTCGGCGTGCTGCAATATTCTGAAGACCAAGAACGATCTGAGCTGCCATAACGATCGGGTCAACACACTGCTCCGGAAGTGAAGAATGACCGCCTTTTCCGATTACACGTACGTCAAAGCTGTCAGTCGCAGAAGTCAGAGCACCGTTTACCACACCGAATTTGCCGATCGGATAGTTGGAAGAAAGATGCAGACCGTAGATTTCATCGATTCCCTCCATGACTCCGGCTGCCACCATTTCAGCAGCGCCTCCCGGAGGAAGTTCCTCTGCATGCTGGAAAATGCACACAACAGTTCCGCTCAGATCCTCCACACGTTCGGAAACCATCTTGGCAAGTCCTAAAAGGATTGCAGCGTGTCCGTCATGTCCGCAGGAGTGCATAGCTCCGTTGTTGACTGAGGCATACGGAAGGTCATTCACTTCCGTCATAGGAAGCGCGTCAATATCCGAGCGGAATGCGATGGTCGGTCCCGGTTTTGCACCATGGATCTTACCGATCACACCAGTTTTTGTCGGGCGCCAGATTTCTACATTGCCAAAGGATTTTAACTGTGCTTCGATGAAATCCGAAGTTTCAAATTCCTGAAAGGACAGTTCCGCATGTTTGTGAAAATGTCTGCGCCATTCGATGATCTGCGGATGCAGATCTTTGGTTGCCTGTAATAAGTTTGTCATAAGAATCCTCCCCATTTGATATTACAAAAATGCTCTTTATGCAAATAACTCCTGATACAGTTTCTCTGTTTTGAATTCTGTGCGGTATGTGAAAGAATATTTTAACATATTGCAGAAATGGTTTCAAGACTACAAGGGAAGAACTTCCAAAGTGTCCAGACAAATCTGTGGCAGCAGAGTTGACACTGTGGTTAAACTGTGAGAGAATGAAAGATAAACCATAAGGAGAAACACAAGGAGGAATCCATGAACAACAACGAGACAAAATGGGACAAACTGCTTCGGATCAAGACTTCCGGTCGTGATGATTCCAGAGCAGATCAGTATCG
>JAZRLX010000101.1:0-3239 GCA_045647085.1 Pilosibacter sp. | reverse complement strand
ATAGCTTGCATCGCCAACGTCAGTGGAACCTGCCATCGGAGCTCCGTGCCAGTCAAGCGGAAGGATGGAAGTATGGATCGGATGTTCCAGAACCTCATCCAGCTTATCTGCACCAAACATCTTGCGGAAGTTTGCTTTCTTCGCCTCTAACTCGGACTCTGTGGAAGTCTCCAGTAAGAACTTTCTGGCCATTGCGAAATCGTCCTCATCGTACTCCGGAGCACCAACTTCGTTCATGTACTCATGCATCACAGTTGTAAGCGCCTTGTTCGGAATGTAGTCAGAAAGACCTGCGTAAAGCTCATAAGTCATCTCTGTGCCTGTCATCTTCGCTGCGCCTTCTGCAACGTCGATCACACGCTTGTAGATTTCCTGTACCTGCCAGGACTTTGGAGCACGTACGAAGTAATGCACGCAGCTGCGTCCCTGTACTACGTTCGGAGCGATACCGCCAACGTCACGGTACGCATAGTGGATTCTTGCTTCCGGAATGATGTGCTCTCTTAAGTAGTTTACACCTACGCTCATAAGCTCAGCTGCATCAAGAGCGGAACGGCCCTGTTCCGGAGCTGCTGCTGCGTGGGCTGTTACACCTTTGAAACGGAAGAATACGCTGACATTTGCCAGAGTAGAAACAGTCCATGCCTCGTTGACAGCCATCGGATGCCATGTAAGAGCTGCATCAACGCCATCAAAAATACCGTCACGAGCCATAATGGTCTTACCATTGCCCTTTTCTTCACTCGGACAACCGAATAAAACAACTGTACCCTTTCCCGGATTCTCCTCCAGATACTTTTTCATAGCAAGAGCTGCTGCAAATGTACCTGCACCTAAAAGGTTATGACCACATCCATGTCCGTCCGGATTCGGATCTTCCGGTCTCGGTTTACGCTCTGTACATCCGCCGATCTGAGAAAGCTCCGGAAGTGCATCGTACTCTGCAAGGAGACCGATCACCGGTTTTCCTTCGCCGTATGTAGCCTTGAATGCTGTCGGCATTCCTGCGAGACCCATCTCAACCTGGAATCCTTCTTCTTTTAACACCTTCTCGTACAGATCAGCTGTCTTGAACTCATGGAAACCAATCTCTGCAAAATCAAAAATCTGGTCGCTGACATTCACGATCAGATCCTTCTTCTCTTCGATTGCCTGGGTAACAAAGTGTTTCATCATGTTATCCTCCTTTATAAACTTTTTGTTAAAAAAGCGTTAATTGTTTATATTTTATCATATTTACGACTTTTGTCAATGCGAATTACCACTTTAGCATAGTAATAAACTCCATTCGTTTCTCCTGCTGCCGTTCTAAACTGAGAATTTTTTCCGTCTGTCTGGCAGGAACCCAGGCCTTATTGGCATTATAATAAAAGTTCATTTGTTTCCAATATTTCTCCGGATATAAAAATAAATAGTATAAACATTCCCGTTCGGTCTGCGTCATGGGCAGAACACGTTCATAGGCCTCCAGCATTGCATTTCCCAATGTTTCATCCCAATCGTGTTTCTCCATGACCTTCCGCATGAAATAATATAAGTCTTCCACTTGAAGACCCAGATGCATTTTATTGAATTCGGTAACTGCCACATAATCTGTTCCAATCAAAATATGATGCTGGTTCAATTCGCCGTGGCATACAAAATAATTTTGTTCAATGTCTTCGCCTGCCCGCTTAAATACAAGTTTCATCCCCTGACTTGCTTCAATGGCTTGTTCATAAAACTGATCGTATGTTGCGATCACAGTCAGTTCGAATTCATTTTTCTTCCGCTTTCCACGGATAAATGTTCTGGCTTTCCGCAATTCACGGTTGTGTTTCTCCATCGCTTCATAGAGTGGCGGCGAGATCATGGATTTCAAGTTCCACTCTTCTCTGTTTTCCACCTGACGAAGTGATCTGTGCAGAATCGCGATCTGGCGAACTGTCGACAAGATTTCTTGACTGTCTTTGAGATAACATTCCCGGTCGAAAAACCAGTTTTTTACCAAATATCTGGTTCCGTCCTCCGCTGTCGAAATCAATTCCTGTTCCAAATTTCGCACATATTGATCCACCCTGAGTGATTCAGCTTCCTTCATGGTATCGAGAACAGCTTCCTCAAATTCCAGCCGTTTTGCACTCCCTTTATATTCTTTCAACAGTTTCAGCCCTTGATCTGTCTCAAAAATCCAAGAACCACGGCCTTTTCTGGCATTGATCACTTCCAGTCCATATTTTTCTACGATTTCTGTTCCCCAGTCGATCACCCGCATCCCCTCCATATTCCTCATTTCGCCTTAAAGCTATTTCCAGAATATGAAAAAGCAGACAAAATTATGAACTAATTTTGTCTGCCAGTTTTTTCAACAAGGTCTCTTTGTTATTCAGTTCCGGATGTTCCAATACAAGATCCAACAACCATGCAAGGGTTTCACCCAGTTTCTTTCCTTTTTCCACACCTGCTGCCATCAGATCGCCGCCGTTGACCGCCAGCATTTTCAGAGAAATACAATCTCCGTCCGCTTCAATCTCGTTCCAGAGTCTGCGGATCTCATCTATATGATCATCGCCATCCAGTTCTTTCAGGTACAAGCAGCCCTCAAACTGATAACGACTCATCTTGCTTAAGAATCTGCGGATCTGTGGTTTCTCCGGAGCCAGCGGTGTCTGCGCCGCCTCCACCATGATCCGTCCATTGTCGATGGTTTCGTTGTCCAGTTTTAATCCTTTTAAGATCGCACGGATCTTGATCGGCTCCATATGGCGTAAAAATCCTGCCCAGCGGAGGGATTTTTCCTTCGGAAGTGTTTTTATCTTTGCAATGCTTTCTGCACATTCTTTCTCAAACACTTCACCAAAATCAGCAGTCACATACGGACAGATCCCGGTCGCATCGACCATCATCATCTTCTCCGGATAATCAGAGAGTAATAACTTGGTCAATTCCACCTGGATTCGCTCTTTGCTGACATTTTTCAGATTCGGTGCGATATCCGCGATCGCCTTGTAAGTTTCTTCTTCAATCTCAAATCCAAGCTGTGCTGCAAAACGGATGGCACGAAGGATTCGAAGGGCATCCTCTGTGAATCGGTCATGAGCAAGACCCACGCAACGGATCACTTTATTTGCAAGGTCGTCCATTCCACCAAACTCGTCCACGATCTCGGTCTCATGGCTGTATGCCATGGCATTGATCGTAAAATCACGGCGTTTTAAATCTTCTTTTAAATTCGAAGTAAATTCCACAGACTCCGGATG
>JAZRLX010000100.1:0-5480 GCA_045647085.1 Pilosibacter sp. | reverse complement strand
AATTGTCTTCCTAAGACCGCTTGGCCTCCGACTTATGTCCATTCTGGCGATGCGTTCCTGTGAGGACGCGCTGAATGCTGAGATGGAAGTTATGGGCCTTCATGCATAAGCGGATAATAGTAAAAGAGACGTTCCACCCAGACGGGAAGAACGTCTCTTTTTATTCTTCAATGATTGAAACGGTCACTCGATGTGGCAGACACACCAGCATTTCTCCGTTCATGGAAATTTTTCCTTGTTTCACACAGTCCTGATTCGGACAATCTGCTTCTGAGATCCAGGCAGTTCCCCCTTGAATGTTCAGGATATTCGTACCCTGAGATTCTGAAGAAATTGTGTAAGTTACATTTTGAGACAGATCAAATGTTTCCAAAATGGTTTTAGAGGAGTCCGCTGTGATAACAGAAACTTCCACTTTTGCGCCTGGTTTCGAAAATAACATACGATTTGCAAAAGTGAAACCACATACGGCGAGGAGGATTGTCAGTACAAGATATAACTCACGCTTCATTCAGAAATTCCTCCATTCCTTCCGAATAATAAATATTGTAGTCTGCATCAATAAAGCATCCGTAAACGCCGTCCAGAGAATTGATCAGTTCCATACCGGCTTCCAGGCCAAGAGAGAAACAAGTGGTAGAAAGGCCGTCTCCGTCAGCAGAAGAGTTGGAAAGGATTGTTACAGAGAGCAATCCATTTTCATACGGATAACCTGTTTCCGGATTTAGTATGTGATGATAATGCTTTCCATCTAATTCAAAATATCGCTCATAAACGCCGGATGTCACAACTGACATATCAGTAATATTTGCAATTGCAAATGTCTCAGAACCTTCGGCAAAGGGTTTTTTTAATCCAATCTTAAATGGTTCTCCATTCGGCTTTGAACCGATACAAAGAACATTTCCACCTAAATTGATGATCGCGCTTTTCACACCGCGTTCGATCAGAAGCTCCTTGATCTCATCGGCAATGTAACCTTTGGCGGTCGCACCAAGATCGAGTGTTGTATCAGGGGAAAGAAACGTCAATGTCTGATCTGTTAATAATAGATTTTCATGACCAACCTTCTCGACCGCGTCTTCAAGCAAAAGAGGATCGGGAAGCAAGGATTCTCCGGAGGTAAAATCCCAAAGAGAGCTGACCGGTTCGATCGTGATATCAAAGGCGCCATTTGACTGTTCACAGTAGTTCAATGAAAGGGACAAAAGCTCTGCAGTCTGCTCGGAAAGTTCAAAAACCTGCTCTTTGTCACTGCGGTGATTCATGAGGTAAATCTCGCTGTCTTCCAATGTTCGACTGAAGCGGGCTTCTAAGTCTTTACAAATGGCCATTGCATCGTCTAAGATAGTAGTATCCTTAGAGTCATATATTTTGATATCAACAAAAGTATTTAACAGAAAATCTGTGCGCTGGATAGGATCCTGTGTACTTGCAGGAAGACGTTGATCTCCACATCCGGACAGGCAGAGCACAGCCATTCCGAGGATCGCGCAGGCAGATGATCGTAACCGGTGAAATGTATGTTTATTCATAGATATACCAAACTTTCGTGTTCTTAGCTTCGTTTCATTCTAACAAATGCGACATATAAAGTCAAGAAAACCGAAGGGGAGGAGAGGGAAGGAAACAATGAGAAAAGAGAAAAAAACAGCGAGGAGAGTCGCTTTATACGGAATCTTAATTGCTCTGGCTATGGTTATGAGTTTTATCGAATCTCTGATCCCGATCCCATTTCCGGTTCCGGGTGTAAAGATTGGACTGGCGAATCTTGTAACGATCGTGGGACTATATCTGGTGGGAATACCGGGAACAGTCTGTGTGACCGTTTTGCGAGTTGTACTGATCGGTTTTTCATTCGGTAATCCCTATAGTATGATCTATGGACTGTCCGGAAGTTTACTCAGTCTTTTTGTTATGGCACTTGCTAAGAGATATCATTTATTTTCTCATGTGGGGATCAGCATTCTGGGCGGTATTTTCCATAACATCGGCCAGATGATATTTGCATCTGTCATTGTACAGACAATGGGTGTGTTTGTGTATCTTCCGACACTTTTGCTTGCCGGATGTATTGCTGGTGCGGTAATTGGTATTTTAGGCGGGATCATGACGGAAAGACTTACAAATTTCACGAAAAACCTGAATTAAAACGATTGTATTGTGTCCGTATTTTTATTATAATAGAATGAATGATACTGGATAATTGGGGAGATTTTTATGCTGAATGAAGATAAGATCAGACTGATGACAGGAATTGCAATGTATGAAAAAAAGGCAGATAAGGATGTGTTTCCGGTTACTCGATACTTTAAGAGTGATTACATCGGAAGCCATATGATCCGTTCTTTTATTACATATACATTTACATGTCTGATGTTTGTGGGAATGTGGATTCTTTATCAGATTGAGGATATTTTTAATACAATGGATATTTCCATTTTATTATCTTCTGCCAAATATATCGGTCTTATCTATTTGATCGGACTGGTTTTCTATATGCTGGTGACGTTGATCGTGTATTCGAAACGTTACAATATGGCATCGAAGAGCCTGAAAGTATATCAGGCAAAACTGCGCAGACTGGAGAAAAAGTATACATCGCCGTCGGAGCAGAAAGGAAATGAGGAGGGACGTCAGTCATGATGGAGCTTTTAGTATTTAAAGAGAAATTGAGACGCTTTTATGGAAAGTACAGTTTATATATTATTCCGCTGATCAAATTTGCGGTTGGATATCTGGCGTTCTATCTGATCAATTCCAATGTAGGTTTCATGGCACGTTTGAAGAACCCGCTGATCCCTGTGATCATGGGACTGGTGGCATCTATTGTACCATATGGTGTGACTGCATTCTTTGCCGGCTGTCTGCTTTTAGCACATGTTGTGCAGGTGTCTCTTGAGATTGCACTGATCATTGCGGTATTTATGATGGCAGTGATCTTACTGTATTACGGATTCCGTCCGGGGGATGGCTATTTACTTTTACTCACACCGATGATGTTCTTCTTTAACATTCCGTATGTGGTACCGATCCTTGTGGGACTTTCTGGAAGCATTGTTTCCATTATTCCGGTCAGCTCCGGTATCTGCATGTATTATATTATTATGTATCTGAAACAGAATGCAGGTGTACTGGCAGGCAGTTCTGTGTCTGAGATGGCGACACGTTTCATCCAGATCGCGAAAAGTTTATTTGCCAATGAACTGATGTGGGTTATGATCGCAGCATTTGCGGCAGCGGTACTGGTTGTGTATATCATCAAGAATCTTCCGGTGGACCATGCCTGGCCGATCGCGATCATCGCGGGTGTGATCACACAGCTCATCGTGATCTTTGTAGGAGACATGAAATTTGAGCTGACGATCAGCATCGCTTCTATGGTGATCGGAATGGTTATTGCAGTGGTATTGGCACTTGTATATCAATTCTTCGTATTTGCTGTAGACTATACAAGAACAGAGTATCTGCAGTATGAAGATGATGAATACCACTATTATGTAAAAGCAGTTCCGAAGATCGCAGTATCTGCACCGGATGTGAAAGTTCAGCGCATTTATACAAGAAAGACTGTAAAAACAGATAAAAAACAGGAACATTAAGAGTTAGGATGGAGGTGTTGAGATGACAGAATATTTAGCGCGCATGTATTCGTGGATCGCGTTCGTTCCGAAGATGATCACGTTTACGAATATCATCGAGATTCTGCTTCTCTCTTTCCTTATATACAAGATTTTATGCTGGGTTCAAAATACAAAAGCATGGACACTGTTAAAAGGCGGTGTGATCATTCTTGTCTTCTATTTGCTGGCATCCTTTTTACGTTTTACAACCATTACGTGGATCATCAACCGTATGGGTCTGATCGCAGTGATCGCAGTGTTGATCATTTTCCAGCCGGAACTTCGAAAAGCATTGGAGCAGTTGGGCAGTAAAAATATTTTGACCGGACTTTTTCTGGATGAAGTGCGCAGTCCGGAGGGATACACAGAGAAGACCGTCAATGAGATTGTGCGTGCGGCCTATGAAATGGGTAAAGTAAAGACGGGTGCTTTGATCGTCATAGAAAGAGATGTGTCGTTACAGGAAATTGAGCATACCGGCATTGAGATCGATGGTATTGTTACCAGTCAGTTATTGATCAATATTTTCGAGCACAATACTCCGTTGCATGATGGAGCGGTTGTGATCCGAGGAAATCGTATTACAGCGGCAACTTGTTACCTGCCATTGACAGACAGCCTTACGATCAGTAAGGATCTTGGAACCAGACATCGTGCGGCGCTTGGTATCAGTGAAAGTACCGACAGTATGACCGTTGTTGTATCAGAGGAAACAGGAAGAGTTTCCCTTGCACAGGGAGGAGTGTTACAACGCATTTCTGATCCTGAGGTACTTCGTGCAGCACTGACAGTAGAAAACGGTGAGGAAGTGACGACCGGAAGGTTTAAAATCTGGAAGGGAAGAAATAGAAATGAAAGAAAAACAGAATAAGCGTCGTGGGCTTAAGCTTATTTCGCTTCTTGGTGCTTTTCTTGTATGGCTTTGGGTTGTGAATGTTGCAGACCCGGTTATGACGGATACGGTTGAGATCCCTGTAGAGATCGAAAACGGCCATATCCTGACAGATAATGGTCTGACTTATGAAATTGTCGGTAAGAAAACTACAACGGTTTCTTATGAAGTTCATTCGACCAACGCATATCGGATCCATGCTTCGGATTTCCGGGCTTATGTAGATATGACAGAGTTATGGTCGGTAACCGGAGCTGTTCCGGTCAAAGTTGAAGTTCTAAACAATGCCGGATATCTGGTGTCAAATCCGGTCAGCAAGACAAACGCGATCAAGATCGAAACAGAGCCTCTGCAGACGAAGCGTTTTGAATTAAATACAATCTTAAAGGGGTCTCTTGAGAATGGCTATCAAGTAGGAGAGATCAAGCTTTTACCTGATCATATTTACCTGCAGGGACCGGAATCTCAGATCGGACAGATCAGCAGCGCCGGTATTGAATTCTCTATTGACGGAGTAGATTCTGAAGTGGCCGGAGTCGCAGTCCCGCGTTTTTATGATGCGAACGGAAAACAGATCGATTTAAGTAAGCGTATCGAGAAAAATGTGGATAGTGTCGATTACACGATGGAAGTATTAAAGGTCAAAGATGTTCCGTTGTATTTTGAAGTATCAGGAGAAGTAACGGACGGTTACAGACATACAGGCATCCGATGTGATGTGGATTCAATTTCCATTGCCGGTTTAAATGCAGATGTGGCGGCTTTCGATGCATTGACGATCCCGGGCGATATCTTAAAATTAGACGATGCCAGTACAGACGTAGTAAAAACCGTCGATCTTTCAAAGCTGCTGCCAAACGGCATTATATTAGCCGGAAATGGGCGTAAAGAAGTGAATGTGACGATGCTTGTAGAACGTCTTGTAGATGAAGTTTATATTGTTGAGCTTGACTATGGCTGTTTTG
>JAZRLX010000099.1:0-3131 GCA_045647085.1 Pilosibacter sp. | reverse complement strand
ACCAGACGTTTATATCCAGGCAATTTACGGAGATGGTCAAAGTTTGTATACTTCATAGCCATTGCCCTTGTCGTCCAGACAGAATCGGAACTTGGAAGGATAAAAAATGCCATATTTTGAACTGTACCCGGCTTCGCATTGTAACAAGGCCAGCGAACATTATAGTTTTCTGCTTCTTTATTGTGTCGAACTCCGACAGCCAGTCTTCCTGTATCATCGTCACGGATGTAATAATTATATCCCACGATATTCTCCGTCTGACTTCCCCAGATAAAACGGTGTGGAGATGGAAATACAGCTACTGCTCCATTCTCCTGCTGCACCGTGAGAACTCTACCCCGCGCATCTACTCTCTGACGGTCTCTGTCCGGACCACTGTTGGTATGGAGACCCGGATTCTCAAAAATCTCGTGTCGGTTCGGAGAAATATAGTAGAGTTTATCAATCGCAAAACCGTCCAGTCCGCCATGATACAAATAAGCCACACCATCTTCCTCTGTAGATGCAACTGCTTCAATACGGATCAGATTACTTCCTTCAAAGAAATTGAAACGGCATCCGCCTGCAAACTGCCCCAATGTCAGGCCGTCATAATATACGGAAGTTCTGTTTCCGTCTTTTTCCAGCGAAAACTCCTCTGTATTCCAACATTCCTTCGCTTCTTTTACTTTATCTTTGCGCCCCATCGGATCATCCGAATAGGTATCCCACTGATATCCCAGCACCTCACCCGGTGCAAGACCCTTAGTTCTCTGAGGATTATTTTTCGTACGTTCGGAAGTGATTACCTTAAACTGCGGGATCAGATTATTCGCGAGCACCGAATAAAATCCACTGCGTTCATATCCCAGCTCGAGAATACAAGGAGCGGAATCTCGGATTCCCATAACCGCCTGCCAGTGATATCCGTCCTCTCCGAGCCATGTAACTGTCAAAGTCTTTTCACTCATAATAGTCCCCCTTATTTAGCGACTGCATAAAAACTGTCTGATCTCACATTCCTCAGGCATCACTTTCAGCGCGCCCCTTCTTGTTGTGATCAGAGAAGCTCCTGCGTTGGCAAAGATCAGCATGTCTGCCAACTGCTCCTCTGTCAGAGCCTCGATTCCTCCGATTTCCAAAATTTTACTGAGCACACAGCCGGTAAATGTATCTCCTGCACCAGTAGTCTCGATCGTATTCTCCTGAATGAATCCAGCTGCCTCCACACGAATATCTTTATAATACGCACGGCTGCCGTCACGTCCTAATGTCACAAATAAAAGCGGGATCTGATACTGCTCCTTCAGGATCTGTGCTGCCTTCTCATAATCTTCTTCTCCGGTCATGAACACCACTTCGTTATCAGAAATCTTCACGATATCAGCCTTTCCAAGCCCGTAAGCAATCTCTCGTTTTGCATCTTCCAGATCTGCCCACAGAGGCTCACGCAGATTCGGATCAAAGGAAATTAACACACCGGCATCTTTGGCACATTCGATCGCATATCTTGTCGCTTCCTTGCAGCTGTCATGTGTGGAAGAAAGGGTGCCAAAATGGAACACCTTCGATGCTTCGATCCTATCCTTCTGTACGTCTGCAACATTCAGCATCATATCTGCACCCGGATTGCGATAGAATGAAAAATCACGGTCTCCGTCTGCCATCGTGTGTACAAACGCCAGAGTTGTATGTACCTCTTCATCCATGATCAGATTTCCGGAATCAATGCCCACTTGCTCGATCGTCTCCTTTAACATGCGGCCAAACTGGTCATTGCCGACTTTTCCGATAAAAGATGTCTTCTTTCCTAATTTCCGGAGCATCGCCAGAACATTACACGGTGCACCGCCCGGATTCACCTCCAGGATTGGATTTCCCTGACTGCTGATCCCATTTTCTGTAAAATCGATCAGCAGCTCACCTAATGCAGTCACATCAAATCGTTTCTCCATAACTATTTCTCCTTGTATTTCTCTCTATGTTCCACAGTTTGATCTCATTCTTATTAATCCTAGTATAATTGGGAATCCTCTTTTTTTCAATGCGAGGAAAAACTTTTAAAAGAATATGACGGAATGAAAAATATGTGATACAATAGGCTCATGTTTTAGTACGTGAATTTTTTATCATATTATCAAGCGAATATCGGAGGTACTCATGAGCAAACAGAATTTAACTTATATTATCTGCGGAAAACTCTACAACGGCATCGATGCAGAATTCAAAGAAAACTACAAAATCCTTGTGAACAACGATAAGATCGAAGCGATCGGTCCGGATATCCCACAGCCGGAATCCGCAAAAGTGATCGATCTGTCCGATGCTACAGTGACACCGGGTATGATCGACGCCCATATGCATATGGACTTTTTAGACTGGCATACCATCCGTGAAGAAGTGTACACCACATCAGAAGAAATGAAAACTCTGGCAATTCTTAGAACCGCTCAGAAAACTCTGGCTCGAGGTTTTACAACAGTCCGTCACATGGGTGGCATTACTTCCAATGGAATGGGAGTCATCGATGTAAAACGCGCCATTGATCAGGGGTACCATACAGGTTCCAGAATCGTCGCAGCTGCACGTTTCATGTGCACACCTGGAAGTCACGGAGACCTTTCCCAGGGCTTTGCGAGAAATCCGGAATTCAGCAATGTGGCACAGAACCTTCGTCCGACCCTCGGTTCCGGAAAAGACTTCTTCGCCCATGCAGTTCGCGAAGAGATCAAATACGGAGCTGATTTTATTAAGATCATGGCTACCGGCGGATTCTTCACCCCATACGACAATCCTGCTCAGCAGCAGTTAAATGATGAGGAAATGGAGTCCATCATCCGCACTGCACACGAATGGGGTAAAACAGTGACTGCCCATGTCTACAGCCCGAATCATATTCAGAAGCTTTTAAAATATGGAATCGACGGCATGGAGCACTGTTCTCTCTTAGATGAAGAAACAGCACAGATGGTCATTGACCACAATGCTTACATCGTTCCGACATTCTGTCCGTACGAGGAAGCAGTTCATTATGATCCGGTGCAGATCCTTACAAAACAGCCGGAATACAGAAGAAAACTGGAATATTATAAAGAAGCATTGCAGGCCGGCCGTGAAGTGATCAAAAATTGTAAATGTAAGCTTGGCTTTGG
>JAZRLX010000098.1:0-4752 GCA_045647085.1 Pilosibacter sp. | reverse complement strand
GTGCGAGTTTCTTTTAAGGGGAAAAACTGGAAGGTTGCAGTGGTTCTTGCAACTATGCAGTTATTATATTATAGTTTTGAAACTTCCGCGATCAATTATACGAATACTACGATTTCCGGAGCTGTTCTGGCCGTATCTCCGGTGCTTGCAATTATTTTCGCATTAGTATTTTTAAAAGAATATCCGACGAAGCGCCAGGCTGTATTCTGTATTCTTCCGGTCATTGGTGTTATGATCATGACCGTGGCAGGCAGTTCATTGGGAATTGTTCCGCCGAAAGGAGCGTTGTTCCTTGCGCTGACCTGTATTGTTTCAGGCGCATACAAAACGGTGAATCGTAAAACAGCAGAAGAGTTTACGTCGTTTGAGCGTACGTATATCGTGTTGGTCGCTTCAGCTGTGGGATTTACTATATCAGCGATGAAAGAAGTCAGTGGAGATGTTGGTGTATATCTGGCTCCGATGTTTGTTCCGTCATTTATGATCTCGGTTGCTACTCTGGGCCTGTTTTGCTCGATCGGTGCCAATTTATTGGTTAATTACGCAGTAGGAAGAATGTCCGTAGTGAAACTGTCTTCATTTGGTGCGATCACAACGCTTTGCTCCATGTTCGCAGGTGTGATCTTCCTTGGTGAGCCGATGACGATCAGCTTGCTGATAGGAGCAGTTCTGATCCTGGTGGGAATTTATCAGGTGACAAAAGGGAATTAATATGGTGGAGGATGCGACATGAAATTTGATGTAAATCAATTAAAATGGATTATCATTTTCGAAATGACAATGCTCCGGTTCTGCAGATGGAGACAGAGGAGAAATTCTTTTCTTTCACAGTGAAAACGGAATTTGAAAGCAAGCATCGTTTCGATCAGTGTGGCGTAGTCATGTACCTCGACAGCGAAAATTGGCTGAAAGGTTCCATCGAATATGAAAACGAGAGATTTCAGCACTTGGGAAGTGTAGTGACCAACAATGGATATTCCGATTGGGCAACGACAGAAATTGATGCAGATATCAAATCCATGTGGTATCGATTCAGCCGAAGAGAAGACGATTATTGTATCGAGTGCTCAGAGGATGGAGTTACATTTAAGCAGATGCGCATTTGCCATATGTGGAACGGTGGCGGAAAGATTCAGTTTGGGGTTTATGCGTGCAGCCCGGAAGACTCTTCTTTTAAGGCAACCTTTACGAATCTGGAGATTACGGAGTGCAAATGGCTGGCGCATGACGGGCAGCAGCCGGATGAGGAGTAAAAAGAATTCAAATTAGCCTATTGGTATATTGACTTACATGGCGCACTCATCATATAATATAAACGAACAAGCGAAGTAAGTACCATGGCGTACACAAAAGAAACCCTCTCAGAGCGGCATCTCTGAGAGGGCTTTTTGGTTAGTTGTCACTGTCATTTCCGTCTAACCATTTGCATATGTAGTGAACGGCTACACCTGCCAATACGGAAACCAAGAGCGAAGTAAGCAACTCCAAGGCATACACCCCCTTTCTGTTGCCAGATTGGGTGTGACAACAAATGTAGTATAGCATAGAGGCAAAAGATTTCCTATGTACTGGTGGTTGCATAGGCATTTGGAAGAGGAAAAATCAGGAAGAAAATTTCTGTATATTTTTCCCCACACCTTGACAAAATAGTCAGAAAAGTTTAGACTATTTCTATAATATGGTCAAAAGCTGTGAAGGGAAGAGTACACAAAATCAATGCTTTCAGAGACCCCGGGTAGGTGTGAGCGGGGAGCGGGAGGTTTGTGGAAGATGGTCCCGGAGCTGTGTGGCTGAGGTGATCTTGCAGGTCATTTAGGTCATGCCGGAAGCGCCCGTTAGCGTGTCAGACTGTGAATTCCGAGTGATTGGGAGAGCAGCCGATGAGGGAAGTATCGCGAGGTACTTCTGAATTAAAGTGGTAACACGGGGGAACTCGTCTTTAAGAATTGAAGACGGGCTTTTTTTATACCTAAAAATAGCCCGAACACTATCATATATCGAAACAGGAGGACAAAATTTATGTGTCAGAATTGTAAAAAACCGTATTACATTACAACTGCCATTGCTTACACATCCGGTAAACCGCATATCGGTAACACTTACGAGATTGTGTTAGCAGATGCGATCGCCCGCTATAAAAGAGAGCAGGGTTATG
This sequence comes from Pilosibacter sp., assembly GCA_045647085.1. Classification (GTDB taxonomy): domain Bacteria; phylum Bacillota; class Clostridia; order Lachnospirales; family Lachnospiraceae; genus Pilosibacter. Next base: position 2,597 of record JAZRLX010000098.1, on the reverse strand, counting down.
ATGTATTTTTCCAGACAGGTACTGATGAGCATGGTCAGAAGATCGAATTAAAGGCTCAGGATGCAGGTAAGACTCCGAAGGAGTTCGTTGATGAAGTAGCTGCAGAGATCAAAGGTATCTGGGATTTAATGAACACATCCTACGACAAATTCATCCGTACAACAGATGAATATCATGAGAAACAGGTTCAGAAGATCTTCAAAAAGCTCTATGAGCAGGATGATATCTACAAAGGTCACTACGAGGGTCTTTACTGTACACCGTGTGAGTCCTTCTGGACAGCATCCCAGGTTGTAGATGGCAAGTGCCCGGACTGTGGACGTCCGGTACAGCCGGCGAAGGAAGAGGCTTACTTCTTCCGTATGAGCAAATATGCACAGAGATTAATTGACCACATCAATACACATCCGGAATTCATTCAGCCGGTATCCAGAAAGAACGAGATGATGAACAACTTCCTTCTTCCGGGATTACAGGACCTCTGCGTTTCCAGAACATCCTTCACATGGGGTATTCCGGTTGATTTCGATCCGAGACACGTAACATACGTATGGCTCGATGCTCTTACAAACTATATCACTGGTGTTGGTTACGATTGTGACGGCAACCATGATGAGATGTACAACAAGTACTGGGCAGCAGATCTTCACCTGATCGGTAAAGATATCATCCGCTTCCATACTATTTACTGGCCGATTTTCTTAATGGCTCTGGGTGTTCCGCTTCCGAAGCAGGTATTCGGTCATCCGTGGCTGTTACAGGGCGATGGCAAGATGTCCAAATCCAAAGGTAACGTTCTTTATGCAGATACACTCGTTGATTTCTTCGGCGTTGATGCAGTTCGTTACTTCGTACTCCATGAGATGCCGTTCGAGAACGATGGCGTGATCACATGGGAGTTAATGGTAGAGCGTATGAACTCTGACCTTGCAAACATCCTTGGAAACCTTGTAAACCGTACAGTTTCCATGACAAATAAATACTTCGGCGGCGTTGTTGAGAACAAGGGCGTAACAGCAGAAGTTGATGAAGACTTAAAGGCAACTGTTCTTGAGGCAGTGAAGAAGACAAATGAGAAGATGGACAAGCTCCGTGTTGCAGATGCGATCACAGAGATCTTCAATATCTTCCGTCGCAGCAACAAGTACATCGATGAGACAACACCGTGGACACTTGCAAAAGATGAGGCAAACAAAGACCGTCTTGCAACTGTTCTTTACAACCTGGTTGAGGCGATCACAATCGGTGCTTCCTTACTTGAGTCCTTCATGCCGGATACAGCTCAGAAGATCTATGCTCAGTTAAATACAACAAAGAGAGCATTCACAGAGATGGATCAGTTTGGTCTGTACCCGAACGGCAACAAAGGGGTGGAGAAACCGGAGGTCCTCTTTGCACGTCTTGATGTGAAAGAAGTAATGGAAAAAGTTGAGGCTATGAAGGCTGCTGAGGCAGCTGCAAATGAGCCGGCAGCAGAAGAAGTGAAAGAAAACGTGGTTGATCTTGAGAAAAAACCGGAGATCACATACGAAGACTTCGAGAAATTACAGTTCCAGATCGGTGAGATCATCAAATGTGAAGAAGTGAAGAAGTCCAAAAAACTCCTTTGCTCCCAGGTTAAGATCGGTTCCGAAGTAAGACAGATCGTAAGCGGTATCAAAGCTTGGTACAAACCGGAAGAGATGGTTGGCAAGAAGGTTATGGTTGTTACAAACCTGAAACCGGCGAAATTGGCTGGTCTCCTTTCTGAGGGTATGATCCTCTGCGCAGGTGATGATGAAGACAACCTTGCACTGATGGTTCCGGAGAAAGACATGAAACCGGGCTCTGAGGTTTGCTAGTGAGCGGGCGGTTGACGTCTGAACAACTGAAAAAATTAGCGATGGGCACCATGTTTCTTGACCATCTGGCTGTGTCAGTGATCTACGGTCATGGTCTCAACAGAACATACCCATTCCTGGATGATATCGGATTAGCCATGCGCCTTGTCGGGCGGATGGCTTTTCCGCTTTATGCTTTTTTGCTGGTGCAGGGATTTCTATGGACCAGAGATTGGAAAAAATACTTGTCGCGTATGGCAATCTTTGCCCTTATATCAGAAATTCCGTTTAATCTGGTTTTGGCAGGGGAAATCGGATATCCATACGCACAAAATACAATCGTGACACTGACTGTAGGTTTGCTTTGTTTGAAAATGATCGAGACCTTAGAACGGAAGTATGAACTGTCGATGGGAGGAGCGGGACCGTCTGGTATCATTGGTTATGCTCTAGTGATCTGGGTGATCGCAGCATCAATGGCTGCAGTGGAACTTCTATGTGGAGACTATGGTGCATTCGGACTAATCCTGATTGTATTATTTTATATATTTCGTTATAGACCGACGGAACAGATGGTGGCCGGTTGTGTTGGATTAGTGATGATTTATGGATTTGGGATCGAAGTCTTATTTGCATGGATTGCAATTTTTCTCATCAGCCGTTACAATGGAGAGAGGGGAAGAAAACTGGGGCTGATGCCTTATGTATTCTACCCGGTGCATCTGCTGGTGGTTTGGCTGGCAGGCGCAGCAATTGTGTAAATGAGATTTTGGAGAT
>JAZRLX010000097.1:0-1674 GCA_045647085.1 Pilosibacter sp. | reverse complement strand
CATTTTGCACATCAAGAACATTATCCATCTCGTCTACATTCACATAGACCATATCATAAATAAAATAGTTGTATGGTTTTCCTTTTTTATTTGTCGGCTGCCCAGGAATCGCATTCTTTCTGTAAATACGTTTCAGCTGTGTTTTTAACTGATCGATGTCCGTAAATAAACCATAGCTATATTCATTGTACTCGTCCGGATTTCCTTTTACCATACCGCTGACCGGAAAAACATATTTCTTCTGTTTCCCGTTATTCATACCATCGTTCTGGAAGGTAATGAAAAAAGATCGATTGTACAGATCTACATCCGGCATTTCTCCGGTATCCCAGTATCCTCTTCCTGTCTTGGAATTGTAGAAATCTCTGGCAACCATATTTCCGACCACCAACTGCATCGTTTGAGAATTGGGATCCGGAAGGGTTCCCTCTGCAAGTTCGATTTCTTTCAACATCTCGCTGCTGACACCCTGCAGCCTTGTACCACTGGTATAAGCACCCTGGCGCATATTTACATAGGTACTCAATATCGGAGACACATGAGACACATGCGGAATATTTTCCAATGTTTTAACCGTCTCATCCGTCAGAAATCCGGATTCGTCCACATTGGCTCCCCATCCGTAGCTGCTATTGACTTCAATTCGCGTTAAACTGCCATATGATGTATACTGCTCGATCGTCATCTCCTTCAGACCAATACCAAGAGAAACCATGACGACAATGGAAGCCGTACCGATCGTAACACCAAGGACTGTAAGCACAGTCCTCAATTTCCGGCGTTTTAAATTATTGACGCTCATCGTGAGCAGATCAAAGAATCTCATCGTCCATTCCCGCTTTCTTCTTTTTACGTCTTATAAAGAAGACAATGCCTCCAAGAACTGCCACTGCTGCAGCTCCAATCGGAAGTGCGTATTGTTTTAATTTATCCATCGGTGTCGGTTCCGGTATCGGCTCATCCATGATCATAAAATCATCCATGAACGGATCTTCCATCGGCATCGGTTCCGATACAAATAACTGTATTTCTTTATCTACAGAACTAACAGTACCATTTTCATCCTCGTACGTGATCTTTACTGTAATCATACCATCATCCATCGTTGGTGCGATACCGTAGATCATCGCATCGACATTTCCGCTTTCGCCCGGCTTGATGTTTCCGATATAATTTTCACTTCTCTGGATGGAGTCATCCTCAAAGATCGCTGTAACATTATAAAGCGTCACTTTTCCGGTGTTATTGATATCAAACATGATATTGGATTCACCGCCAACCTGGATCGCATTGGGCATCACTTCAATATTTCCTGTATTCAGTCTTGCTTCCTGCTTAATCGGAACCGCAAACTTCACCGTTTCCTTCGCATTCTTAAATTCCGGACTGTCGTACTGCTCTGTGATCGTGATTGTGTAAGAACGCTGCTCTGCACTCGGACTGGAGCTATAGTGCATTTCCAGAACTGCAGAAGCACCCGGTGCCAGATTATTAACAACCGCAGAATTTGAACCATTTACCGTTGTAAATACCGGGCTGTCGCTGACACTCTCCGGCTCAAGAGTAAATAAAATGTTGCTGGCCGAAATTCTGTCAGATGCATTTTTCATCCTCACGCGTAGGATGAAATCCTGACCTGCAAATACGGTAGCCGGCTCCGTTTCAAAACTGTCC